>CAKZMA010001517.1 GCA_937127375.1 uncultured Coleofasciculus sp.
AACTGGCTAATCAAATTTGTCAACATGTTTATGATTTGGCATTAATGGCGCAACGGGGCTTTGACGCCAATGGAATGAAGGCGTTTGTTGAACGGTCAAATCAAGTACTGACGCGGTTGACCGCAAAATAGGGAAGGGATAAAGCTTTTCAAGTAAGTGAGGTACACAGCTCCCCGACGTCTCTAAGGATACTGCTGGCGAATTTAACATTTTGCCCTGAAATGACCGAAATACGTTAGAGCCGCTAACGATTTTATTGGATTTCACGCTATGCCAGTAGCATTCGCCAGCATTGTCCTCTAAGATGTCGGGGAGCTTGCTTAGATAGACTGTCAACGTCAGCTCAAAGCCAGGAAAATAGGAGAAGGGGGAGAAGGGGGAGTATGATAAATGCACTTGCCCAGCCGGACATGATATAACTGACTAGGATACATGGGATGAAATTTTTCGATATTTTACGTATTGTAAAATATTTGACTAAGTTCTTAATAATTTGAACGGACAGATGTCTCTTGACTTTACCTTAGCCATTCCCACTTATAATGGCGCTAACTGTTTGCCGAAGTTGCTAGATAAACTCCGACAGCAAACAGGTGTAGAACAGATTTCTTGGGAAATTATTGTTGTTGATAATAATAGTAGCGATAATACAGCCCAAGTGGTGCAGGAGTATCAAGCCAATTGGCTACCCGGTGTTCCCGTAAAGTACATTTTTGAACCGGAACAGGGTGCCGCTTTTGCTAGATTACGAGCGGTGAAAGAGGCGCAGGGGGAACTGATTGGATTTTTAGATGATGATAACTTACCTAATCCGGATTGGATAGCCCAAGCTTATTTATTTGCCCAAGAACATCCCCAAGCCGGTGCATTTAGTGGGCAAATTCATGGGGAATTTGAAGTCGAACCGCCGGAAAACTTCCAACGCATTCAAGCCTTTTTAGCGATTCGGGAGCATGGTTCCACGCCTTATCAATTTGAGCCGCAAAACTTGAGATTGCCACCTGCGGCTTCGTTAGTGGTGCGGAAACAAGCCTGGTGTGAGAGTGTTCCATCGCGTCCTACATTAACGGGTAAATTACCCGGAGTGATGATACAGGGGGATGATTATGAACCCTTACTGTATATGTATAAAGCGGGATGGGAAATTTGGTATCATCCCGCTTTGCATACCTATCATCAAATACCACGCTGGCGCTTAGAACGGGATTATTTACTCTCTATTTCCCGGGGGTGTGGGTTAGCGACATGTCAGCTACGGATGGTGAATGCTCAACCTTGGCAAAAACCGCTGATTGTTCTCCGCAACTTTTTGGGTAGCTTACGTCGAGTTGTTTTGCAGTTGATCAAGTATCGGGGTCAATTAAATAATAATCTCATTGCGGCTTGTGAAATGGAATTTTTTTTGGGGAGTTTAATGAGTTCGTTTTTGGTTTTGAAACGCCGCCGATTAATATAAATAAATCAGTCCTAAATATTATGCCCATAATTTCAGTTATTATTCCTGCCTATAACGCTGAAAAAACGATTAAAGAAACGATTGAATCGGTTTTAAATCAAACTGTAACAGATTTTGAGGTATTGGTAATTAATGATGGCTCGACAGATGGAACGCTGGACGTTATTGACGGGATAAAAGACGAACGTTTGCGGGTATTTTCCTATCCTCATGCTGGAGTAGCACCGACTCGCAATCGGGGACTTGTTCATGCGGTGGGAGAGTATATTTCTTTCCTCGATGCGGATGACTTGTGGACACCTAATAAACTTGAATCTCAACTCCAGGCGTTACAAGAAAATCCCCAAGCGGCTGTAGCCTATAGCTGGACGGATTGGATTGATGAATTGAGACAATTTTTGCGACCGGGGGGTCATATTACTGAAAATGGTCGGGTTTACGAAAAGTTGTTAGTCCGAGATTTTATCGAAAGTGGCTCAAATCCCTTAATTCGCGCTGAAGCGTTTCAGAGTGTGGGAAACTTTGATGAATCCTTAGAATTTTCAGAAGACTGGGATATGTGGTTGCGCCTAGCGGCTTGCTATGAGTTTGTCGCGGTGCCATCGGCTCAAATTTTATATCGAATTTCCCCGAATTCTGCCTCGTTTAATGTGTGGAAAATGGAAGCCGGAAGTTTGCGGGTTTTGGAAAAAGCTTGGGCGCAAATTCCCCCATCTATACAACACCGCAAACGAGAAATTCTGGGAAATCGTTATAAATATCTTACGTGTAAAGCTATTGAGGGAAATTTGGAACGACGTAGAGGATTAGTCGCCGTGCGGTTTTTCTGGCAAGCGATTCTCAATGATCCCGCTTGGCTACGACGAGGCAAACTGATGTTAATCGTTTTCTTAAAAATTGGATTGGCAATTCTACTTTCTCCTCAACAAGCTCAAGGGATACGAACAAGCTTGAGAAAATGGTTTTCCAAAGAGCGTCCGTTTCAACGGCAATAATTTATATTATAATTTCATTTTAATTTAAGATCACGGATTTAATGTAATATAGCCCAGGATGGTATCCGTATTTAGCCATTTTTCCCAGATTAAATTATCAGTGAGTCGCGCAGAAAGCAGAGTGACTAGACCACTTTTTAAGAAAACTTTCCAAGTTACTCGTTTGTGCCATAGCTCAGGTTGGTGGTGTAACACTTGCCACCAAAAGCGTACCGCTATTTTACCCGCTTGGGGGTCTGGAACTCCTGCCAAGACTTTGTAGGTTAGGTATTTATATAAATTAGCCAAACTCGGCTTTTTTAAGTGTTGCACAGAGTCAGGGGCTTGAGCAAATGCCTGGTCAATTACCTGTAAACATGCGGCTTCTTGTCTAACAACATTTGCAGACATGGAAGTTGTCGATAGTCGATAGAAAACTTGGGGGGATGGAACCACGACAAACTCATAGTTAACCGCCAACCGCAACCACATGTCCCAATCCTCAGCCGCCGGAAGAGATTCATTGAAATAACCGACTTTCTTGAACGCTTCAGAGCGAATTAAAAGATTTGAGCCGTTTTCGATAAAATCGGTTAATAAAAGTTGGGCATATACATTGCCGCTAACTGTGGTATAGTTGCCTCGGCGGGAAAATTGACCCGATTCATCAATACAATCAGTCCAACTAAAGGCTACAGCCGCTTGGGGATTATCTAGTAATGCCTTGAGTTGAGCTTCTAGTTTATTCCCTGTCCACAAATCATCCGCATCGATGAAGGAAATATAGTCTCCACTAGCCAATTGAATTCCTCGGTTACGACTGGTGGCTAAACCGGCATTGGGGAAGGAAAATACTTTTAAGCGGGAATCGGAAATACTCCTGACAATATCTAGGGTTGAATCTTGTGAGCCATCATCAATCACAATCAGTTCAAAATTGGAAAAGGTTTGGTTAATGACGGATTCGATTGTCTGTCGAATTGTCTTCTCACCGTTGTAGACGGGAATCACAACAGAAATAAGTGACATACTCTGTAATTATATTTGCCAGGGCATTTCATTATCATAACTTCCTGGGTAAACCCATCTAAAAGTTCTTGACAAAAACCCTAACGTCTGAATTTAAATAAGGGTGGGTTAGGGTCGAGAGCAAAAGTACCCGAAAAGATTTCTGTGGGGCAAGAGGATGAGACACATAGAACCAATGACACCAGCTCTAGTCAAAAGTCGCTAACATAAGAGTCTGTAGTCAGTGCTTGACTTGCTGGAGGCACAGCCTGTGCCCACTGTGCCCACAAGGAACCCAGGTTAGGTCAGTACCACTCAACGATAATGACGAGGATTATTATGTCACGCAAATGTCAACTCACTGGTAAAAAGGCAAACAATGCCTACGCTATCTCCCACTCTCACCGCCGCACCAAGAAACTCCAAGAAGCTAATCTGCAATGGAAGCGCGTCTGGTGGCAAGAAGGCAATCGCTGGGTGAAGCTGAGACTCTCCACTAAGGCGATTAAGACACTGGAGAAGAAAGGATTGCAAGCGATGGCGAAGGAAGCGGGGATTAACCTGAATCATTACTGATACAATTAGAAGATCAGGTAGGGTAGGCAATACTTACCCTACTTCGGAGCCACTGGACATCAAGTCTGAAGGGAGTGGGGTTTTAATCTGAACGAGTAAAGCTCTAATGTCGGAGAGTTGTTTCATCGCAGCTAGCTGTTGCTGGGGTAAGAAAGTTACCAGAACAATTTTTAATAAGACTTTCCAGATCACTCGCGTTTTGAGTAAGCTCGGATCATTAATCAGGGATTGCCAAAGAAACCGGGCTGCGGTTAAGCCTCTTTCTGGAACCGATGACCCTTCTAATGCCTTGAACGTGAGGTATTTGTAGAGATTAGCCCGACTTGGCTTCTTTAAGTCATCGCAGGATTCACTCGCCTGAGCCAACGCTCGTTCCATGACCTGTAAACTAGCTCTTTCTAATTGAAGCACATTGGTAGACATGGACTGGGCAGACACGCGATATAAAATTTGGGGTTTGGGTATGGCGACAAAATGAAATTTAGCTGCTAACCGCAGCCACATATCCCAATCTTGAGCTGCGGGAAGGGATTCGTCAAAGCCACCAACTTCACTCAATGCCTGTTGGCGAATTAGGGGGTTGGAGCCATTTTCTAAAAAATTAACCAATAACAACTGGGCGAAAACATTGCCATTGGCGGTAATATGACAGCCGGGACGCAGGAACTGACTGGATTCATCAATACAGTTACTCCAACTATACGCCACGGCAGCTTGGGGATTTTTTGTTAATGCTTTGAGTTGAAGTTCTAGTTTATCAGGTGTCCACAGATCATCCGCATCGATAAAGGAAATATATTCACTACTAGCATGGCTTAACCCGCGATTTCGGCTCACCGCTAAGCCGCCATTGGGATAAGAAAATACCTGTAAACGAGGGTCTTGAATTTGCGACACAATTTCTAGTGAAGAATCGGTTGAGCCATCATTGATAATAATGAGTTCCAAGTCGGAAAAGGTTTGGCTTAATACCGATTGAATGGTCTCTTGAATCGTCGTTTCACTGTTGTAAAGGGGGATGATTACAGAAATCAGGGACATATTTTTTACACAAATAGCAAGAATAGCAAGTTTAGAGTCTTTTGAGGGTGGCTATAGTCTTGAGTAAATAAATTAAAGTTGGCGCTCTAAAAAAAATTCTTCTGTTGTGGAAATTTTAGGATGAATTTTAAAGCCCCATTGATGTAACTTGGCTTTAACGAATTCTACTTTTTTTCGTCCGATTATCCGTTCGTGCAGTTCGATGACGAGTTTATTGACGTTGTGGAAATGGGCATAGTTTAATAATTCATATTCTCCGCCTTCAATATCAATGATTAAAAACGTGGGATTGAGGCGTTTAATTTCTTGATTAAAAGATTTTACAGGAACCTGTATGGCTTTGGCATCGGGATGACGCTGTATCGTGGAAGACGACCAAAAGTTTTTCTCGATATAAAACTGATGGGTTCCTTCTCGCTCTCCAATCAGACAAATTTCTAGGTGGGGATAGACTTGATTGATGGCGTAATTTTGGCGAATCGGGAGTTCTAGCTCTGGATTGGCTTCAAAGGTAAAGACTCGTTCTGAACCGATGCGTTTGGCACAGTAACTGGAGAGTAAACCAATCCCTGTCCCGATTTCCATGACAATATCATTGGGGGTAAGTTTAGCCTTGACGATTCTCAGTTCATTTTGCTCGTAGTAACCCGCATAGATATCGTTAAGGACATCATCAGAGATGTGAGAGTCCAGGCAAATTTTTATGCCTTCATACTCTAACACCTTAGGCTTTTTGAATTGACGATACTTTAATAGGAGTTTAGGTTTTAGTCCTTGATTGTATTCCAATTTAATCCGCCGATGTAGGCGAGTAAGTAAGTTAGCGGATGATTGATGTAAATTCAGCATTTTTAAGCAATGGCGAGGAAGGACTGCTCACTCAACGTCTACACCTCATGTAAACTGAACACGGATTGTGAAGCACAACCCGGTACATGTCCCATTAGTATAACCTCTAGAATTTTCACAGCCAAAGTTTCCCATCCGCTCTGAAGGCAGAGGTAGCCGGAGTGTCGGGGCGGGGTGGAGCGATAACGTCCCTAACGTGGGCAAGATTTGGCGTCGGGGTGATCATTTTTCTCGCCCAAGTGGGTAAGCTAGATGTAGAAACTCACTGACTGAGTGTTATATACAGTTTAATGGTCAGCCAGGTGATGGGTTCAGACTGCATCAAGTAACTTAATAATTCTGTCGGGAGAGGGAACTTACTCCTTGAGGCATTGCCTCATAATCATACAAGAGGGGTTGATGCTCATCCGGAAAAATCTTGAGCGTCTTGCTAGTAGGGTGGCAACAAAAGGTTGAATATAGTGCCTTAATCGGCACTGTTCGGCTATCCTATCCGTATAGACAGAGACGCTTATCAGCAGATCCCCTCAAACTTACGAGGACGTCACTATGTCAATCCCTAAGAAATTAGCTAAGGTTATTCAAACTCTATATCGAGAAAGTATAAAGACAGCGAAGGTACTCCCCAAACGGTTGATGACGTGGCTGTTGCGGAACTTGATGATTTTGCGTCATCGCAGCCATTTGACTAGAGCGGGATTTATTCTACCAACGGTGACAATGGTGATCTTGGTTGTGGCGTTGCTGACGACGGCGATCGTGTTTCGCTCCTTTGATCGGGCGAAAAATGCGAGTAACGTCCGGGTTAACGAAGCAGTGTTGAAGGCAGCGACTCCAGCCATTGATCGGGCGAAAGCCAAATTAGACGAACTCTTTACTGACCCCACCCTACCCCGCGCTACGCCATCAGAGGAAGCTTTAGCAAACGTTTTTACACAAAAGAAAGACAAGTACACCTTAGGGGATGAGGAACGCTTGGAAATTCAAGGCGAGGGCGACCCCGTTTGGCGCTTCCCGGTTGATACCAATAACGATGGTCAATTCGATAGCTTTACTTACTATGGCATCTTCTTCAAAACGCCACTAGACGAGCAGGCAAGCGCCAGAGATCCCGATGAAATGGAAGCCCGCACCCCGCCCATGGATGAGGGGACAACGAATAAGCAATGTACAGAACTCCTTGCCACGAGCGCGAGTTTGGTCGGCGGTCGCGGTTATTATAAAGTGGGTTCAAAGTTAAAGAAAAGTATTTTTGTTTACACGGCAACCGTTCCGATTACCGACCTGACCGGACTTGATAAGAAGACGTATCAGGAATTTCCAGGAGGTAATAAAGGATTTTCTGCATTAGAGTATCAGCAAGACCGAGCCCGGATTCCCCTCTCTAACAACGCTGTAGTTTACGAAGATGACTTGGCAATTACGCCTGGTCAAGGGACAACATTCAACCTGAATGGGCGGATTATGACCAACGGTAACTTACTGATTGGTAATGACGCTACTAATCCAACGATTAATTTATATCTAGTCAGTAGTGCCGAGTCCTGTTTCTATCAGGAAGAAAATAGCAAGATTTTGGTCGGCGGAAATGTGGGGATCGGCGCCCCGGATGGTCCTGAGGGAGATGCGGGTGCCAATGTTCATACCTTTGAAGAGGGCGTCGCCGCTGCGGGTACGCCGCCTGGAACGGAAGGTTTAGGGACGGGTAATAAGTCGGTAAGCAATAATCCCCAGGAGATTACCTCAAATAATTTGGCTTATGCCCAACGGATTGATCATCTGGTTACCAATACGACGGGTGGTGATCCAGATGAAGTCGCAAACCGATCCGCTGGCACCTCTCGGGAAAAAGCCCTGGAAAACTACTTTAAAGAGCGTACCCGCCGCGTGCCATTTGTAGAAGTTCCTTTGGGCGCGGCTCAAACATTGCTAAATCCGACCGGGGCGGGAGACGAACTACGACCTGTAGATACGTGGATATTGCCATTTGACAAGACCAATAACAACACCAGTAACAATAGTCTGAGTCTGAAGTTCAATGGAGATTTCCTTGACCCGCCCGCCACAGAACCGGAAACTCAGCAAAGCTTGGGTAAGGAGAAACGACTGGGCGATCGCTTGTTGGTGGGGAATGCCCTACCGGCGAAGTGGTGGAATGGCGATAGCTTTGCGGGAGAGGAGACAGAACAACCCGTGCTGAAAGATGGAAGTGATGTCTTCTGGAATGAACCCGATGACGAACCTCGCTTCCGCACCACCCAAATGCGAACTCTCTCGGATTTGGGTGATACGGATCGCAATGGTTTCTGGGAAAGAAAGGCAGCCCAACAACCGACGCAACCGTTAGAAGGCATTGGCGGACTGCGTGTGGTTACCGGGGCAGGACTTTATGTGGATGATAATGGTATCATTGGTGATACTCCCCGCTATCCCCGCAACAATCCAACCAGAAGCTCGGGGACATGGGAATCGTATTTACCCGTTCCCAGTTGGGATCTGCGGTTTGTTGATCCTAGCGATAGTGACCCAAACCGGATTCATGTCAGTGACCTCACCACTCAACTCGGCGGTAACACCCCGATAATTGTTTGGCCCGATACGATGCCGATGAGCGGGGGTGAGGGTGATCTGACTGGGAATAATGGGGCGGGTGCGCCACCCAATGAGGTTAACTCTGATTTTGCCCAAAAGGGCGACCTGTTAATGAGAGCCTCAGTCGTCTATCACTACGGCAGTGGTGCTGGCACTAATCCCGCTCAAGAAGACGGAAATAAGAATCAGACCCCGATCGCTTGTGTCAGTAGCTACTATGACCCAACTGATGCGATCACCGCCCAAAATGACCCGACTGTAATTGCGAATTGGGAAAATCCCTTAGCCACACCGCTAGGTAGTTTCCCAATAGGTCGGACGGGAAAATCTAACAATGGTATTGTTTACACAGTAGTGGCGGGAATTCCAGAGTCTAACCTAGCCCGACAGGCAAGACTGGTGTATCCCGATGGGCGCTTGGTGAACGAACCGTTGCTGAAGGCGCTGAATACAGCAGCAGGCGATCGCCTGTGGGCAGATAATGCCGCTATCCATGCCGCCCGATGCGCTGAGGGAATTTTAAGGGGGATTGCCTCTGTGAATAGTACGATTCCCCACGGCGCTATCTACGAAACCACACTCTTAGATGCCCGACAGCTAAAAGCAATTCACCAGCAACTGCCTCAATACCTGGGGGCGAATCCCGACTATGACCTGGAGATTGAAGACCGTCAGCCTTCAGAAGTTCGGGTCACGGTGTTGGATCTACAGAAACTACGCACGACGACAGCTACGGCATCCCTTAATGGTCCCTCACCCGAGTTCCTCTTGCCCAATAGCGGTATTATCTACGCCAGCCGTGATGATGCTTTACCTGACTTGAGTGATGACCTGAGTAATCCGATTGAGACGAGGGAGCGATTTAGTCCAGTAGACTTTAAACTCGACCCCACCCGCCGTCCTAACGGGATTATGCTGCGAAACGGTACGATACTGGCTCGTCAAGATCAGAGTAACTCATTTATCTTGACTTCACCACCAGGGGCAGAAAAGGGGTTGATTTTGGCTTCTAACTTGCCTGTCTACGTTAAGGCGGATCTCAACTCCGCGATCGCTGGCTCGACAGAAACAGGGTTTAATCTGCATCAAAACCCAAGCGGCACTCTTGTTGAGGAGTTTAGTGACAACAGGCTAGTTGATGGCTGGACTAACGTCACCTTCTATAACCGTACTACCAAAGATCCCAGCTTTGCTTGTCGTGCTAATGACCCCAGACTGCCGAGTTGTAGCAATGGCGGCGACCTATGGCGACCGGCGACGGTGCTGGGAGATAGCGTTACCCTGCTTTCGAGTAATTTTCGGTTTGGGTTCCGCAATGAAGGGGGGTATGACCAGAGGAATAATATGGGTAATGCTCAGATTAGTCAACCCATCGATCTCGATAATAGCGGTGTACCGGGAGATGGAGTCTTCAATGCTGACGAAACCGAGCTTAACTTAGACCTGGACGGAAATGGGAACACAGGAGACACGAGCGTCCCTGTAGATGAATCTAATCCGCCGCTCTCCCTCGTGCGGCTGTTCAATGGTTTCTTTGACAATGACTATGGCACCAGTTATGACTGGGTCGATCCTGCAACGGGTCAACCCCAGGATTTGGATACTGTGGCTACAGGAACTCAGGGCAGTTCCTATCTCAACAATTACATAACCCCAATCCAACGACGAGTGGCTTTTTCTGAGTACGTTATGGAAATCTGCCGGCAAGTACCGGTTTCCAGTTGTGGTCCCAATGACTGGGTTGTGGGATTTGATATGAATGGAGATGGGGACTTGGATGATCCGGCTGGCTTTGACGTTAATCAGGATATGGTCACAAATGCCAATGATATTGAGAATGACATTAAAGCGTTCCAGCTAGGTCAGGCTTTACTAGCAAACAGCAGCATAACCAATACGACAACTCCCACTTTGCTAGAGAATGGTGAAGTCAATTGGGCTACGGCGTTCACTACAGGCGTCAATAGTGCGAGTCCTTTAGACCGCTTGGGAGCCGGAACTACGGCAAGACCAGCCCTAGACTCAGCCGACCAACGCTATCCCCGCCGCGTTGCCTTTGCTCGGAATAATGCGGATCAGCTTGTAACGGATACTGTCGGTGGCAACTTAGTCTACAAACCCATGGGAGTGGGCTGTCCTCTAGATGCAACAGCTACAACCCCCACTAATAATGGATGTACCTATCCGACTACTCCTCCGATTGCGAACCGCCATTACGGAACCACTACCGCTACTAACAATGCCCTGTGGTTCAGGACAACGGACAACAGAGCGGGGCAACCCAACCAAAACGAAAGTTACAGACCTGATAGACCTTTGTTCTATGACCCACCCATTTCCCCACTGGGTCAACCCCGGCTTGTACCCGTCCTACAGGTGCATACTCTAAGGAGCATTCCAGTTACAAATCGCAGCAATTTGCCTCTGGAAGGAGCAAACATTGAATGTTTGGAGACCACAAACTGGCTACAGCAAGCTAATCCCAACGGAGAAATCTTTAACTTAATTGCGGCGGGTGGTGATACTCCCCCGCGCCCAAGCGAACAAAATGGCGGTTTAGAAAACTATGTGCGTTTGCTAGAAAGGTGGGCGGAGGATACCACAGCTTGTGCCACTATTAACACGCTCACAGCCCAAATCAGTGGTTCGTTCATTCAAACCAAGCGCAGTGCCTATGCTACGGCTCCCTTCCTCCAGTCACTGACCGATCCCAGTAATCCAACCCCACTTCCCAGTCGGTTTGGATACGAAACCAGTCTCGCCGCTAAAAACACGGGTGCGGCATTCAATCGATACTCTCGCTTGCCCTACAGCAGCCAAAGTGGTGGACGCAACGCCTACTATACGGCGGCTAACCGTCTTTGGGGCTATGATGTCGGTTTGCTCAGTCAGTTACCGGACTTGTTCTCCCAACGGTTTACCACTCCACCGGCGGGCGAACCGGATGAGTTCTTGAGAGAGGTGGGGCGAAATGACCCCTGGGTGGAGGCTTTAGTTGATGATTCATGCCTGGATACCACGGCTAATGATGATTGCTGATAACCATGACCAGAAAGAGAAAGTCGAGCGACTGAATAGTGCAATAACTGAGTAGAGAGTCTAACCATGATGAGTAAACGCCAACTGTTCCCCCCCCCCTCTAAACCCAATCAAGCCGGATTCACGGTTATTGAATCCTTGATGGCAATTATCGTGGTGTCTATCCTGATGATTGGACTCTCGCCCGTGATCGTTTTATCTGTTGCCACGCGGGTGCAAGCGCGACGGGTAGAACGGGCAACTCAAGCGGCTCGAACCTACATCGATGGCTTACAGGCAGGGACTATTGATTTTCCCCTACACACTGTTACGGTAGCCGATGCCACAGATAAGAAGTTATTTGCTGGCATTGGCGCTCCCAATAGTAGTGTCAACTTATCCTCTTGCTCGGGTAATACTTACTGCCAAAACACCGCGAGTGAAAGCCTATACTGTATCGATTTCGATGGCGGGGGCTGTACCTCTGACAGTCCAATCGACATGATTGTACAAGGATATCGCAGCGTTCCGAGTGGCACGGTAACTAGTCCTGAAAATAGCTACTTTCTCGGCGTGCGAGTTTACCGGGCAGATGCTTTCAGTGGCGGCAGAACTCTAACAGCCGGGACACAAAAAGCCACATTTACTGGGGGGACGGGTTTGAGCAGTAGTGAAGCTCCCCTGGTGGAAATGACGACAGAAGTTAATGCCAGTCAAGTCAATTACCAAAATTTGTGCGATCGCTTGGGGGGTTGTAACTAAATTGGACACAGCTTAATTGGTTAGTTAAGTAAGAAGGGAAAGCGCAAGATGTTCGCAACACTGAAATTTATCCTAGCCAGTCAGTTGAAACGCTCTCAATCAGCCCGAAACTTGAGCGGTTTTACCCTGATTGAACTGCTCGTCGCCATTATTATCGCGGCTCTGGTGATCACACCCCTATTAGGATTCGCGATCGATATCCTGCAAACCGACAGGAGAGAGCAAGCTAAAGCGACTACGGAGCAAGAACTTCAGGCAGCGCTGGATTACATCGCCAGAGACTTGCAGCAGGCTGTTTATATCTATGATGAGCAGGGTTTAACCAGCAACAACAATACAGGATTAAACGCCGCTACCATATCGGGAATCAGAACCGAAATTCCCCCGGTTGCTGGAACTACTGGCTGTGATAGTACAACAACAACTTGTCAACCGATTCTCGTTTTCTGGAAGCGACAACACCTGGATAGACAACAAGTTGACAATTTAAACATCGCTAGCCTGACACGCAATGATGGTACTTATGATGATGCGTTTATTTATTCCCTAGTCGGTTACTATTTGATTGAGGAGAACAATGGTCTTTGGTCAGATGAAACAGCTCGAATTGGTCGGTTTGAAATCAGAGATGGCATCCGTAATCCCAATGCCACAGCAACAAGAACAGAAGGGACGACAACGGTCAAGTACGATTTGTTACCGAGCCAAGGTTTCTCCAATTTCGACCTTTCCGTGTCTGGCAGCAATTTAGGCCAAAAGCTGAATCAGTGGACGAAACATCCGGATAGTTATAATACTAACGTTAACATTCTTGTAGACTATATTGACCAAAACGCCCCAACCCCAACCTGCCCAGTGGGGATGAGTCCTACCCAATCTGCATCTGATCTTGAAGGGGGGTTCTACGCCTGTGTTAATACTCCAGACAATACTATAGCTCAAGTGTATTTAAGGGGAAATGCCTTAGCTCGTATCCAGCAAGATACGGATAATGTTGATCGAGATGAAGCATCAACCTACTTCCCAACGGCAACGATGCAAATACAAAGAAAGGGGTTTCTGAATATTGACTAATGAGCTACCCAATTTGTCGCTAACAACCAGGAGAGTCGTATGAAAGACTGGACTTTATCGAAAATTTTATTATGGAAAACATTAGGGTCTAAAACATTGCCGTCGCGCTCCAAGAATTCCCCTTCCCACCCACAAGGGTTTACGCTGATAGAACTGATTGTGGTGATACTCATCATAGCAGTTCTAAGTGCGATTATCGCTCCGGGTTGGCTAGCGTTTGTCAACCGTCAACGGGTGGCGAAAGTGAATGATGGGGTGTTTAGTGCGATGCAGGAAGCGCAGCGGGAAGCGAAGCGGACGAAACGGAGTTACAGCGTTAGTTTCAAAACGGATTCAAATAATTTAAAGGTAGCGGTTTATCCAGAAGGAACAACAACTATACCCTGGAAACCTTTGAATGAGGGTTTAGATATTAAAGCCGGACAAGTGATTCTATGTTCTAACATTAATACGACAGCCAACACCATTGTAAGTCCGGCAACCTGTGATTTAAGATCTGACGCGAATAAAAGAACTATTCAATTTGATTATCAAGGAAATCTAGCCAAGGTAGCAGGAAATGCTCCCGATACTGGTATAGGAGTTACTGTAGCGATTCCCCAGTCTACTGGAGGTACACAACCGATTGAAGCTACAGCTCGTTGTGTCATCGTTAAAACTATAATCGGCTCAATGGTAACTGAACAAGATTCAACTTGTCCTCAACCGTAGTAATTTTTAAGTCATTAGGAATCACGAGTAAACGCCATGGCAATTCCAGTGGTAGTGGAAGTCCTGCTTGAGGGAAAAATTGAGTTGAATCATCAATTTATATTAACATAAAATACATAAAGATTAATTAAATTAAGCTTTTTTTCATTCCCCTGTTCATAGAAAAACTCTTGTCGCAAAATAGCAAAAGGGAGTTGCCAGAGGAGCATCTCATTTTTGGAGAATTGTAGCCGATTATTCATCAGGTCAGAGAGCAAGATGCTTTGGTTACGATGAGTAACCTGCTTATCAATTTTATATGGAATCGGGTAGACTTGGCACGGTCAGAGTTTGCCATTCTCAACGGAGCAATAGCGGAGTGAAGAATCTTACCAGATACTTCGCTCAGGACGACGCGAACTCTGAAAAAAGTACCATTCTGCCTCACCTAGAAAGCGGGTTGCTGGCATCGTAGCAGGGAACTTCCGACAGGTTAGTTTGATAACGGTGGATTTACGATGCTACATAAAAAATTAACCCCAAAACCCGTACCTAGCGCCA
>CAKZMA010001518.1 GCA_937127375.1 uncultured Coleofasciculus sp.
CCGAAGCGCGAGAACTGTATCAGAAATTGTTAGAAATTGAACGGTTTAATCCTCGACGGGATTTGCCGATGTGAGGGAAAGGTAGAGGATAAGGGGAGAGCGATCGCGTCTTTAAATGAGGCGATTGTGAAGCAAAAAACCTAAGATATGCTTAATAGAATCTATAGAAGAGGCGGTCACAACTATGGTAGATTTTAAAAAGTTACGTGAATCTAAAGCTCAAGCTAACGTTATAAACCCAATTGACATCTTTGAACGCACACCCAAACCACCCAACATTTCGGGTTTATATGGAAGTCAAACCCAAGTTCTAGAAGAATGGTTTAAGCGTCGAAATGAACGCGATCTCGTTATTAAGTTACCTACTGGAGGTGGCAAAACCCTCGTCGGCTTGCTTATTGCCAAGTCACTCCTCAACGAACACCATGAGCCAGTTATTTACTTAGCATCAACAAATCAACTTGTTGAACAAGCTTTGACTAAAGCCCAGGATTATACAATACCAGCAGTAGTCTATCAAAAAAATGTTGATTTACCAGACGATTTTCTGGGAGGCAGAAGTGTCCTAATTTGTACATACAAAGCTGTTTTTAATGGTCTTAGCAAGTTTGGAGTTAAGGACACTCCTAAAGAAATTATAAAGGCAGCAGCTATCATTCTAGACGATGCTCATGTTGCTTTTTCAACAGTACGCGACTCTTTCACTCTCAGCATTGATAGAAAAAATTACTCTAACGATTATGATCACCTAACAAATCTGTTTCGTGTCGATTTCCAAGTTATTGAAAGAGTGGGGACTTTTGATGATATTGTAAGTGGGAGAGAACACAACAGGATTCTGGAAATCCCTTATTGGAATTGGCAGGAAAAATCGCATCAAGTACGTGAATATCTGCGTAGTAAACAAGAGAATTTCCCCTTTGTTTGGCCATTTATTCGCGATGCATTTGATTACTGTCACTGTCTAATAAGTAGCAGAGCATTTGTGATTACGCCTATTTTCCCATTAGTGGATAGGATTCCAACATTTGCCGATTGTCCTCGACGTATCTTTATGTCGGCAACCATTAGTGATGACAGTGCTATCGTGCGTAGTTTTGATGCCAAGCATGATTCAATTGCTAAACCCATTACGTCAGACTCACTGGCTGGGGTCAGTGAACGTATGATTCTTGTTCCAGAATGGATGGAGTTTCCCAAAAAGGATGATATTCCAAAAATTCTTCGTGTTTTAGCTAAGTCAATACCTGAAGAGAATAATGAAGGGACAGTAATTCTTGTACCGTCTGATTCATCTGCCCAAGAATGGAAAGATGTTGCAGTAATAGCAGACTCAACTCAGAAAGTCACTGAACTTGTCAAAAAACTTCAAGACGGAGAGTCAAAGGGTCCAGTTATATTTGCTAATCGATATGACGGGATGGACTTTCCTGGTTCAGCTTGCCGACTATTGATTCTCTCAGGATTGCCTCGCGGGAGTAGCGAGTACGATTTATATCTCCTTTCTGTGGGAGGATTTGCCTTTGATAGTACTGTAGCACAACGTATCGAGCAAGGAATGGGAAGAGGTGCAAGAGGTTCTAACGACTATTGTGTTGTGATAATTACAGGCAAAGATATTACTTCTTGGCTTAGTCGTTCGACGAACAAAAAACTTTTAACAAGCAGTACATTTGCCCAATTTACAATGGGAGAAGAAACTAGCAGAAAGATTGCCGATGAAAAAGAGTTTCGAGAAACTATTATGATGTGCTTGAATCGAGAAAAAAATTGGATGGAGTATCATGCTGAAAGATTAGCTGACCTAGCTGAAACGGCTCAAGCACATCATACTTCACTGAGTCATGCTGCTGTAGAACGTAAAGCGTTTAAACTTTGGCGAGACGGTTATTTTGAAAAGGCAATCGCCAAGCTAGAAAAGGCTTGTCAGCAAGAACAAGAGATTGAGAATAAGAGTAGAGGTTTGCTGAAGCAATTTTTAGCACGTATTGCTCATTATTTCAGAAACTTTGACTTAGCTCAAGAATGGCAGCAGGATGCCTATGCTGATAATTCAAGTTTGTTACGTCCGAAAGCTACTCTACCATACATCCAGCTTACACTGCCAGGTCAGCAAGCTAATGCAATTGTAAGTAAGCTTATCGAATTCTCTCCTCGTCGAGGCTATGTTACCCATTTTGAGGAAGTAGTTTCACATCTAGTTCCGGAAGCATCTTCTAATCAGTTTGAACAAGCTCTCGCAGACTTAGGTTCTATACTTGGCTTCCATACAGAACGCCCAGACAACCTTTATAATCAAGGACCAGATGTACTTTGGTTACTAGATGATCAGCGAGCTCTAGTAATTGAAGCAAAGAGTCGTAAGCAGCAAGGCAATGCATTAACAAAGGATGAACATGGTCAACTCCTAAATGCAGGAGTTTGGTTTCAAGAAAAATATCCCAATTTTTATTATACTCTTGTTTCTGTTCATCCAAATATCACTACTACACCAGCTACAGTGACTGGTGAGTCCAGAGCATTAACTCCTGAGAAACTTAACGAACTAATCACAGATAGTCAGAGATTATTAAGTGAGTTGTGTGAAACGGTTATCTCGGAAGATGAACTTATTACTCGCTGTCAACAAGTGTTGTCTAAATCTACGCTGGAACCTCAGTCATTGATTGAACAGTATCTTGTGCCATTCGAGAAATAAGATTATTCTATGAAGTGGATTAATGGTTCTACGGAAACCCTAATTTCCTATAGGATAAAGGCTATGATAGCACCACACATTTAAAGGATCTATGGTTGAATTTATTCAGGCAAGCAGTCTAACTCTGCATGAGGTCAAACAGAGATTTAATCTGCAACAGGTTCAAGACTCTCAGTTTTTCCCAGAATGGCAAGGCTTATCATCAGACTTGACAGCCTATGAACAGCATTGGCTTGATCAGGCTAAGGCAGATTTCCTCAGCCTTGCTGAGTATCCCCTCCATGAGGAAATAGTCAAAATTGCCGTGTTAGCTCCAGTTTTGTCCATAGCAGGGTTGTGTCGTGCGCCCTTTGTTCCTGCGGCTGAAAAGCAGGTGGAAATTTCATTTGAAAATGAAGATGAGG
>CAKZMA010001519.1 GCA_937127375.1 uncultured Coleofasciculus sp.
GATAGAAAGCAGCATCTGCGTTCCCCTTACTGCCATTTTCTGCTTCCAAATTACTTCCACTTTATCGGTGAAGTATCATCTGTGAGCAGAAAGTAGATAGCACCGACAGCCGCAATAAGCCTCAAGATGGGGTATTTTGTCGAAAGTGTTAGAACCAGTACCAGCATTTCCAGAAGGGTTTTGAAGCTGTCAAGGTTGTTCATTCTTATCCTCTGAGACTTTAATATTAGTGCCTAAGACTAAATTTACTATTAAGCGCAGCGGCTAATTATGTCAACGCTGAGGCTAAAATACTATATAATATCCTCAGTAGAGTTGTGGTTCCTTAGAGGAATACGATGACGAGACTGGCTCACGAAAAGCCAGATTGGTAGCTATAGCCCTATCTCATTGAGGAAGAACTATGTCTGTAAAATGGCGATTGAATGTGCTAATGGCTGAGCGATACCTGAAAAATAAAGACTTGACGGAAGCAACGGGAATGCATCCTGTCACCATCTCTAAGTTGAAAAATTCTCAGGAGATGCCAGAACGATTAGAACGTGCAACCCTGGAAAAGCTCTGTGCCGCTCTTAACTGCCAACCCGGAGACTTAATGTTGTGGGAACCTGGCTTGGAAACAGTAGAAACTTCTGACTCGACTCATCAGCAGAGTCAGAACAAACATCAAGGGGTGTCACCGTCAGAGCTACGTCGGGGACTAAGTACAGAAAAGCCTCCCCAAACCTCCACAAGCGAAACAACTGTTGAGTATCAGAAGTAGGAGTAGTAGCAGTTATGCGAGTTCTGGTTTCTTATCATCTTATTCACGAAGTTTTGCTGAATCGTCCGGGATTTGTTGAAGAAGCTGACCAACTATGGGAGTTAATGCGTTCAGGACAAATTCAGGGATACATGACCCAACGGGGTTTAGATATTATTTATCTTGATCTTCTCGATGCAGAAGGTGAAGATAATGCTGAGGAAAAAGTCTCCAAAATCAAAGAATTTGTGGGTATCTGCCCGGTTAATCGAACAATCCGAGAACAAGCACGAGCGACCCGCCTTTCTGACGGAAAAGCTATATCAACATCTTCTGTTAATAGCACAATTAGAGAGCAAGCACGAGTAAGTCACCTGGATTACGAATCTGCAATAGAGTTGGTTTGTGCCATTGCAAATGGATTTGATGCCATTGTTACCCAGCATCCTCAAAATTTTAATGGGGATGATTTTGTGATAACAGTTACGGAGCTATTGGATCAACAAAGTGAATCTACTTTCTTAGCAATCATCCAACAACTGAATGATGCTTATTACAACAATAAACCACTACCACTCGTTCAATTTCACCCGTTGGAAGTAAATCGTTATTTAACCTATCGAATCCGTAGCTCAATTACTACAGCACTTAAAGTATTTGAGACAATAAAAGAAAAAGGAAGCAGCGGAATAGATTCTACAGAGTTGGCCACTCAAGCAGGACTGTCTAAAAAAACAACCAATAGTGTTGTTTTAGATTTGCAAAATTTTCATATAATCTTTCGACAGGACGAAAAAATAGTAGTAAAATCTTCTTTGTTGAATTGGAGCCATGAAAAAATCACTGACTACTTAGCTGAAACCTTCAAATATCACGTAGTTACACAAGAAGTTTACAAACAGTTGAGACCTGGTGAACTCATTACGCGGTGGCGTTTGCAGGAATTGATTGCTGATGTATCTCTCCAGGAAAAGTCGGTAATTCCCAAATCATCAGGGGACTATATCAGTAGAATGCTTCCCTGGTTTTTCTTTACAGGATTACTGGAAGATCGAGAAAATGGAATAATTGCTAGACCAATTGGAGTGGGTAAGCAAAAAGGGAAATTAAAAGAAGACAGTGAAGTACAACAGTTAGAACTTTTTGCAGAAGATTGGAACTCTGACCCAGATTTAGTAGAAGCTAATGCGGCAGGAGTATCTGTAACGTCACAAAAAACCTCATCCCACCACCGTTCTGCTATAGACTTGCTAGATGAATTGCCTGGTCAAAGACTATTTAAAACACCAGAAGCAGTTGATCAGTATCTCCAGGAGGAACGTGATTCGTGGGACAACTGATACTGCCAGAATCGAGCCTTGTTTACGTAGATACTCAAATTATTATCTACAGTGTAGAAAAACATGAGCCTTACTGGTCAATCCTACGACCGATGTGGCAACGTTCTGCAACGGCTGAAATTCAAATCATTAGCAGTGAACTGGCATTATTAGAAACTTTAGTGGCTCCTTTGAAAAATGCTGACTTTGTGCTTATTAATGCTTATGAGACGCTGCTTCTGTCTACAGAAATGCAACTGATGCCGATTACAAGAGCAATTTTGAGAGAGGCGGCACGAATGCGTGGTCAGACAAACTTAAAAACGCCAGATGCCATTCATGCAGCAACAGCAATAGCTCATAGCTGTAGTATTTTTTTAACCAATGATTATGGTTTCCGCCGTATTCCAAATCTACCCCTAACTGTCCTGAATGACATTGTAGCTCCTTAAATCAATTGAGCAATCCTTACTATCGCCTGTCACTCTCTCTATTTTCCTGATAATATCTAGGAAAATGACGAACTGAGTCTTCCTTGAGTCCAGTCATTAACTCACTTCGCAGGAGAGAAGCATGAGAATTCACCGCCTTGAACTGATAAATTTCCGAAATTTTGAACATACTATATTTGATTTTCCAGAACGCTTTACAGTACTAGTAGGAGATAATGGTACAGGTAAAACTGCTATTCTTGATGCCATATCAATAAGTGTAAGTTGCCTATTTTGCAAGTTTAATAACTTCAAATATCTCGAACGTAAGTTCAGCGATGATGATGTACGTAAAGTGAGATATAAAAAAGGACAAACACCAACTATTGAACCCCAATATCCGGTTGTATTTGTTTGTACGGCTGTGGTTGATGGAGCGGAAATTATTTGGGAACGGAAGTCACAGCTCGTCGATCGAGTCGATAGCGGTGAGAATAATCCCCAGTTAGAAAAAACCGTCTCTCCTTATCTAGTCAAATTCAGGAAGTTCCTGTCCTACTGAAGCGACAGGTATCCCTAAACTATTTCGTGACTATAAAGATGCATGGGAATATTGAATTATAATGAAACAGCCCTAAATGAACTTCAAACACCTACTCCCTCAAACTCAAACTATGACAACAGTTTTGTTTGTCCACGGTACCGGAGTCCGGAATCCTGTATATGAAGAAACGTTCAAACTTATCGAGAAAGCCCTTCATCTTGACCGCCCTGACTTGAAGGTTGAGCGTTGTCTATGGGGTGATGAGTTAGGGACAAAGCTGAATGCTCAAGGCGCTTCTATCCCTTTATATGATGCTACGCTAGCACTGGACGATGAAGAGGAAGAGGATTATTCCATTGTCCTTTGGGAACAACTCTACAGTGACCCGTTATATGAATTGCAAGTATTATCACTCAAACCAGGGGATGAGAGTGGGGGTAATCCTTTTGGGGAACAAGCTGGTGATGAATTACATTCTCGCGTAGAAAGTCTAAATCCGTCTCCTGAACTCCAAGCCAAACTGGATGCGGCGGGAATCCCCGAGGTGTTTGAATCGGCGCGAGATACCGTTATCCAGAGTGACGCTTACAATGAAGCATTGCAGAATGCCTCAGAGGAATTGGGGGAGTATCGTGACGCCATAGCCAGAGCAATTGTAGCTCAGGCGATGTTTGACTGTGAGCAACAGGACAAGTATCCTCCCATACTCACCGATGCTCAATTAAGGGATGAGGTAGTGAAACTCCTGAGTCTAGCGTTGGGAGAAGCGGAGTTGGGAATCGGGGATTGGGTGGTTAAGCCTCTATCTCAATTAGCACAACCCATTGGTACATTTTATGTTAAGCGTCGGCGGGGAATCATTACTCGTTCAGTTTCACCCACGCCTTGTGATATTTTGCTCTATCAAGGTCGAGGCGATCGCATCCGTGATTTCATCCGAGCTAAAATCGAGCAGGCTGAACCTCCTGTCGTCTTATTGGCGCATAGTTTAGGTGGGATTGCTTGTGTGGATTTGTTGGTTCAACAGCCTCTCCCACAAGTGGAATTACTGATTACAGCCGGTTCTCAAGCCCCGTTCCTCTATGAAATTAACGCTCTCTACAGTTTAGAATACGGGGAACCACTACCGGATTATTTTCCCAGTTGGGTGAATATCTATGACTTGCGGGACTTCCTTAGTTATATTGGATCTAATGTTTTCCCCAACAAGGTGCAAGATGTATTGGTGGACAGCAAACAACCCTTCCCGCGATCGCATGGGGCATACTGGACGAATCAGGCGATGTGGAAGGCAATTATCCCCCGGTTGCCATGATTGAGATTGAGTTGAACGCCAAACCTGAACTTACCTACGGATTAGTCGTTGGTATAGAGAAATACCTTGAGACAGCTTGGAGTGTCCCAGGCGGTGGGCTAGCGGATGACGCGATTAAGTTTGCTCAGTGGCTGAGTGCGCGAGGAGTCCCCAGAGATAATATTCGGCTATGCTTATCACCCTTAGAAGACATTGAGCATTCTGAATTGACGATAGAAGAAGCAACTGAACATAAGATTGCTGACCTAATTACAGGCTGGTTGTCTGAGAAAAAAGGAGATTTGCTTTATCTATTTTGGGCAGGACATGGTTTAATCACTTCAACCCGAAACCGTCGCCTACTTTGTGCTGATGC
>CAKZMA010001520.1 GCA_937127375.1 uncultured Coleofasciculus sp.
GTTGCGCGATCGCGAATTTTCGGTCAGCGGTTCGCGCCATCCCCTCTTCGTCAATGGTGCCAACAATTACACCCGCCCCATACATTTTGGCTAAGTCTAAGACTTTCAGAAACCGTTCCTCCCCATCTTCATAGTTGGTGGAATTGAGGATACATTTTCCCCCGGCGACTTTTAACCCCGCCTCCATCTTTTGCCATTCTGTGGAGTCTAGCACTAGGGGTAAGGTAACATTGGTGACTAAACGGGAGACCAATTCATGCATATCATGTTCGCCATCCCGTCCCACATAGTCCACATTCACATCCAGAACATTGGCACCTTCGCGTACCTGCGCCCTGGCTAAGGCGACTAATCCATCCCAGTCTTCTTCATTTAATAAAGTACGGCATTTTTTCGACCCACTGGCATTTAAGCGTTCACCGACAATCAGGAAGGAGTTCTCTTGTTCGTAGGGTTGGGTGGAATAAATCGAAGCAGCGGCGGGTTCGTATTCTGGGTGACGTTCTTTTGGCGTCAGGGTTTGGGCAATTTCGGCTAATTGTTGAATATGTTCGGGGCGAGTTCCGCAACAGCCGCCAATGACTTGGACACCCAAGTCTTCGATAAAATGCATTAACGCCATTCTTAGTTCCATCGGCGTTAATTTATAATGGGCTTTCCCACCGACATTTTCCGGTAACCCCGCATTGGGGATACACGACACCACAAACGGCGAATGCTGGGACAAAAATTTGATATGATCCTTCATGCGATCGGGTCCGGTGGCGCAGTTGAGACCGAGAATATCAATGGGATAGCGTTCCAAAATTGTCAGTGCTGCGCCAATTTCGGTTCCCACCAGCATCGTTCCCTGAACTTCCACGGTTACCGATACCATAATCGGGCGGCGTTCCCCTTTTTTGCGAAACACCTCTTCCACCCCATTCAGTGCGGCTTTAATTTGCAGCACATCCTGACAGGTTTCAATAATCATTAAATCGACACCGCCGTCGTAGAGTCCTTCGGCTTGTTCGACAAAGGTGGCTTGCATCGTGTCAAAATCAATATGCCCCAATGTGGGGAGTTTCGTCGTGGGTCCGATGGAACCCGCGACAAATCGGGGTTTTTCGGGTGTGGAGAATTCCGCTGCAACCTTTTTAGCGAGTTCGGCTGCGGCTTTATTCAGGGAATAGGCTTGGTCGGCTAAATCATATTCTGCCAGAACAATCGACGCCCCCCCAAAGGTATCCGTCTCTATCACATCCGCCCCGGCTTCCAGGAAACGACGATGCACCGTCGCCACGGCTTCGGGTTTGGTGTGAACCAGATACTCATTACATCCTTCATATTTCGCCCCACCAAAGTCTTCAGCGGTGAGGTTTTGGGTTTGCAGGTTGGTTCCCATGGCACCATCGAAGACGAGAACTGGGCGTTGGGGACTATGAAGATGAGTTAGGAAGGCACTGTTCATAACTGTCTTGGCAATCTGGATATAGATATTAGTGTAGGTGCAATGTATGACTATGCACAACCTGAGGTGAGGGGGTGAGGGGGCGCGATCGCACGATTAGAGCCCATTCCTACTCTACCTTGCCTCTACAGACTAAAAGCTCGTGAACGGGAATTCCATTGTCAAACCTTTTCAATGTAAGCACTCAGAAATATCAGTTGATCAATCATCTCTTCGGATGAATTATCGGTAGCTAATTTCAGCAAGCCTCGCAACTGCTGTCCAATCGAGTATTGTTGCTGTGAGGCAAGAACGATTCCTGTATGATTTCTTTCTTGGGTTATAAAATCACGATGCAAACGGCAAAAATCTCTAACATTGAAGCTATAGAGGACTCTTGCTTGTTCTGTTGCCCAAATCAGTTTATCTTCATCAGGATACCCCAATCTGCCAGCATCTGCAACTGTGACAACATTTAGATTAGCATTCCGTAAAGCTTTGACCAACGCCGCGTTAATGGTATCTTCATCCAGATAGAAACCAATCTGACTCATGATCGCCTTCCCGCTAAATAGTCTGCTTCAAGGCGATCGCATTCTTGATCATAAGCAGCAAATTCCACATCGAGCAATTCTTTATTGGCGTAGTAGTAAGCTATAGCTGCATAAATTGCACCAAGAGTCAGGTGTGGTTTGTTTTCCAGTATTTCTTCAGGAGTCACACCAGCCTTAATCTCATTGATAATGTACTGAACCGTGATCCGAGTACCAGCCATTCGGGGACGCCCCCCACAGGTTCCCGTTGTACAAACAATCAGCGTTCCAATGTCAGTCAAGGTTTGCATAATCGACTTGGTAAATCTTACTCTCATCTTAACTTGAATGGCACTGAAATAAGCATTAGGGAATAACCCAAACCTTTGATATACCGTAGGGTGGGCATTGCCCACCAACCTTAAGTCAGTGGCATTCACCCTAACTTGTTGAGCTAGGGGCTAAGGTTCCCCTACTACAAACCCAATCTATTCCATCATTTTAGCTGTGCCACGCCATTACTGATCTGAGAAAAAGGGCGGATGAGGATGGCAAGGAGATGGAGGATAAGGCAGAATGAACAGATAAGCGAAATTCTCTTCTTTCAACTCATTACCCCAATTATCCTAAGTTTGTGCGGCGATTTATAAAAGAAGC
>CAKZMA010001521.1 GCA_937127375.1 uncultured Coleofasciculus sp.
CTGGGGAAGCAGAGGGAGCTGGGGGAGCAGAGGGAGCTGGGGAAGCAGAGGGAGCTGGGGAAGCAGAGGGAGCTGGGGGAGCAGAAATTAATTCGAGTCCTTTGGCGTCTACAGGCTTCTACCTTGATCACACGTTGTTCGATACAAAACGTCTAGAGGTGATCTCTAGAGGTCAAATCATCCTGCAAAAGCAACTCATACAAGCCTTTATTAAACATGCTCAACCGGGACTTGAACAAATGTATCACGCTATCGAAAGGGAAGATTTCCAGATGCTTGAGCAACAAGCCCATCGGCTCAAGGGTACGAGTGCAAATATTGGTGTGCGACTCATTCCCCAAATCGCCGCCCAATTAGAGCAACAGGCGCGGGAAAAAACCTTAGTCAAAGCAAATGAGCGGCTGGATTCCTTAAAACGACAATTCGAGAAAGTGCAAGCGTTTCTGCTGGAAACAGTGAATTTGAGGTAATCATTTTTACAGCCGTCGTTATCAACCCCGTACCTGTAGAGACGTAGCATGCTACGTCTCTACACAATTGAAAATTAACTCACCACCGACGGTTGTTTATTAAAGAACGCTTCGCGCACTTGTTCCGCCATTTGAGACGGCGTTAATCCTAAATCAGCTTTCGACTCATCGGGTTTAGCATGATCGACTAACTTATCCGGGACGCCAAACCGCTTCACGGGTACCAAAACATTATTGTCCGATAACGCTTCCGTCACGGCTGACCCAAAACCGCCCATCAAGCAGCCTTCTTCTAAGGTAACCACCTTACCAATGCGCTGGGCTAGGGGCAGAATCAACTCGGTATCCAAAGGCTTGACAAAACGGGCATTAACCACAGTGGATTCAATTCCGTGTTCGCTCAAAATTTCCGCCGTTTGCATCGCGGGATACACCATGGAACCATAGCCAATCAGCAGGATATCATCGCCATTGCGGAGAATTTCGCCTTTACCGATGGATAGCCCGTCCCATCCTTCTTCCATTAAGGGAACGCCATACCCATTCCCCCGTGGATAACGCATAGCAATCGGTCCGTCGGTGTAATTCACACCCGTTACCAACATCCGTTGTAGTTCCGCTTCATCCTTGGGTGCCATAACCACCATGTTGGGAATGCAGCGCAGATAGGCAATATCATACATGCCTTGGTGAGTTGGACCATCAGCACCAACAATCCCGGCGCGATCTAAGCAGAAGAACACGGGTAACTTTTGGATGCAAACATCGTGAATGATCTGGTCATACGCCCGTTGCAGGAAGGTGGAGTAAATTGCGGCTACAGGTCGCATTCCTTCGCAAGCCAGCCCTGCGGCTAGGGTAACGGCGTGCTGTTCGGCAATTCCCACATCGATGTATTGTTTGGGCAGTTTTTCCTGGAGTTTAGTCAACCCGGTTCCCGTCGCCATGGCTGCGGTAATGCCGATGATTTTGGGATTGTTTTCGGCTAATTTGACTAAGGTGTGGGCAAAGACTTTGGAATAGCCGGGGGGTTTCGGCTTGTTGGAGGGAATCGCTTTCCCGCTGGTTAAATCAAAGGGACTTTGGGCATGATAACCGACTTGGTCTTGTTCTGCGATCGCATAACCCTTACCTTTGGTCGTTACCACATGCACCAAGACGGGACCTGAGTATGTATGTGCTGATTTGAACGTGGTAATCAAGTCTTCTAGGTTATGACCATCTACTGGTCCCATGTAGGTGAAGCCCAGTTCTTCCAACACCGCCCCAACTTTGGGTACAGCTAACCGCTTCATCCCCTCTTTCACCCGTTGTAATTCGGGAGTCAAGGATTCCCCAAACAAGGGAAAATGCTTGAACTGTTCCTCTAAATTATCCGCCAGGAACTGCATCGGCTTACTCAGGCGTACCCGGTTCAGAGACCGGGAAATCGCGCCTACGTTGGGCGAAATGGACATTTCATTATCATTCAGTACCACCAACAGCCGGGTATTGGGTAAATGTCCAGCATGGTTAATCGCTTCTAATGCCATACCCCCGGTTAAGGCACCATCACCAATCACCGCTACTGTCTTAAAGTTTTCCCCTTTGCGATCTCGCGCCAGCGCCATCCCTAGGGCGGCTGAAATACTGGTAGACGCATGACCCGCACCAAAGTAATCAAACTGATTCTCGCAACGCTTTAAGTAACCAGCCACCCCGCCCTTTTGCCTTAGGGTGTGGAAGTGATTATAGCGTCCCGTAATCATCTTATGGGGATAGGCTTGGTGACCGACATCCCAAATCACCTTATCCCGATCCAAGTCGAGTGTCTGATATAATCCCAACGTCAGTTCGACAACCCCTAACCCTGGACCTAAATGACCACCGCTTTTGGCTACCGTTTGCAGATGCCGTTCCCGAATTTGACGGGCAATTTCCTCCAGTTGACGGAGCGACAAACCGTGTAGCTGGTTCGGATGGGTAATTTCGCTGATATGCATACCGCCGTAATCTTCTTTAAATCGCTACTGGATATTATTCGTCTGTTTGATAGTCTAAAGTATCTAACAATTTAGGGGTTAGGGGAAAATGAAATTAACAAATCCCTAGATTATCTGGCGAAAACAGCTAAAAACGCACGGATTTAGCTACCACTCAACCGTTGTCAGTGATAAAAATCACACTATATTGAAGTTTTACTCACCCAACCTCACCGCTTGGCTGTCCTTGGTTCAACCATTGGACAAATTCCTGATGACGTGTTAATAGTGAGTGCTTACCTCGTGGGGATCTTCTGCCACGATCGCTCGAGTGCAGCGCCAATTACTGGGAAGTGCGGAGGGCCATCCCATACGGAGAGCTTCGGGACAAATGCTGTGTATGGTAAGCTGACAGTCAATGAGCTGGAAGCCTTCCTTGTCCACCTGCTTCATTGCCTGTTTTAATATTGAATCATTCTTAAATTCAATCGTCTGGTTACACTGAATGCAAACTAGATGATGGTGATGATTCGGGAACGGTTGATTCAGTTCATAGTGTTTATGCCCTTCGGCTAACTCCAATTCTCGCAGGATACCCATGCGAGCCATCAACTTGACGCTACGGTAAATTGTAGACAGGCTGATGGGTTCTCCCCGCTTGTCCAGCAAATGGAAGAGTTCCTCAGCACTGAGGTGGTTTCCTCGGGGAAGATTCTGAAAAACGTGGAGTATCGTTTCTCGCTGCGGCGTCAACCGCCAACCCCGGGAATTAAGTTCAGCTTTCAGCGAAGCGGCTGTATACGGAGGCATAATCACCCTCTCAAAAAAACCATGTTATTGACAATGATAGTTACTGATCCCACCCATTTGCAAGAAAATCGGTTAATTGACAATTAATGTCAGTCGATATTTGTCATTCGTCATTCGTCATTTGGTCAGGGCGGGTTTTGCAGCCACACTAAGGAAAACCATCAATATTAGTCCCTAAACCCGCCCCTACACACAGATACACC
>CAKZMA010001522.1 GCA_937127375.1 uncultured Coleofasciculus sp.
TGATTGTTGATTTGCAGGCGGTATGTTCCTTGCTGTAACCGTTCTAAATAATAGACGCCAGCATCGTTGGTGATGGAAAATGATTGAGTACCAGCATCTGTTGAGATGGCTTCAACTCTCGCCCCACTCACGGGTTGACCTTGGTTATCGATGACAATTCCCGATATGGTGTAGGACTGAACCAGGGGAATAAGAATTGGGGTATAACTTCCCGCCACTACCTCCACCGCCAAGGCTTGATTAATCACTTGCCAATCAAAGGGAAAACCCGCCGGATCAAAGTCGAGGCGGTAGGTTCCAGGCGGTAAATTCATGATGATGCGATCCTCTTGGATATCGGCGCGTAATGATCCCAGAGACTGCTGGTTCACCAGGAGTAAGGTAGAGTCGGTGTAGTATTTTTCCCCCGGATCAGGTTGACCATTTTGATTGCGGTCAAAGAAGGGTTGAATCAAGAGTCCGCCTTGGGTGCGGAGATAGTTGGTTTTGGTATCTCTGGCGGTAATCCCTTGCTGGAGATTGAGACTGGAGACGAGGTTTAAGCTGAAGGCGGCGTTATCGGAACTTACGGATATCCCTTGATATCGCGCTTGTAGGCGTAAACCCGGTAAAATCGAGGTTCCGACTGAGGCGACAATTCCGGAACCGCGAGAACCGATACCATACCCTAGTTGGGCATCCCAGAGGGGGTTTCCATTCCCCGATTTTTGGAGGGAACGATAACGCCAAGTGAGGCTGGCTAAATAATTATGACCATTTTGGTTACGGGTATCATAACCGAGAACCAGGGAATGACCCGTACTTAAGCTATCTGAGAAACGATAACCGAGTTCAGATTGGGTGCTAATTTCATTCCCCAATGACCGAAATTCCCATTGATTCAGGCGTTGAATCAAGTTCCACCGGAAACGGCTTTGGGTATCGACGCTGAGACGGGCAAAGGTAAAGGCGTTTTTGCTGCTTAAAGCGAATTGTACACCAGCCGCCGTTGCATCATTGGTGCTGGTATTGGCAAATAGGGTGAAACCGGGTAACACTTGGAAGGTGGCATTCAACCGTTGGGCGAAGCGATCGCTTGTGAAACGGGCGGTAAAATTAGGGGAGGGTTCAAAGAGTATGTTGGCGTTAATATCCCAGTCGGATTCCTCTGTACCACTGAGAACCGAGACGGCGGCTTTTAAAGGGAAGCCTTCTGGCTGAAAAAAGGCTTCTGCTAATCCCCGAAACGATTCGTCATAAACCGCACCAGCCCCTAATGTCAGGCTATTAGAAACCCCCCAACGCCCCATCACTCCACCTTGAACGTCGGTAAAATTGCCCAATATTTCTTGATTCAAACCCGACAATTGTCGCCGCCATCCTCCAGACACAATAACGGCTGTTGATCCGGCGGGGATTTGTCCGGGGACATTGGAAAAGGTAGCGTCTCGAATTTCTGGGGTTTCCGTGAGTCGCCCTTGGGGATAGAGTAAAATACGATAATTATTAAACGATTGACTCTCGAATTCCACATCCTCGAAGCGGTAAACACCCGAAGAATCCACCAGAACTTCTGCGATCGCGTCATCACTTAATCCTCGCACCAAACGCACCAATGTTCCCGGTTCCGCTGTTCCAGAAATCGTGCGCCCGATTTGCGCGGCTTGTAGGCGTTGACGGGGATCAGAACCGCCGTAGAGTTGAAGTTGAGGGATAAAACCATTCCGTTGAATCGTGGTGAATCCCCAATAATCTCCGGGACTTTGACTACGCCAGAAAGGGGGTTGAGATCCAATAATATAATCCGCCGTATCCGTTTGGCGTTGAAATCGCGCTTCCGCTAAACTCCAGGTATCGGAGGAGAAGAGTTGGGGTTGATTGGCGCGGATATACCAACTCCCCCCAAAAATACTGCCCACAGCGGATACATTTCCCCGATAGTTCGGTGATTGAGTCGCCGTTCCACTGGCATCAATTCGTTGTTCGACAGCGGAAAGGGAGAACCCAGATGGCGCAATTCGGGGTAATCCTTCGGTTTGGATAATAACTTCTCGTTTTCCCCGTTGACGCCGTTGATTTAACCAGGGGGCTTGGATAGAAACCGCATAATCAATAATATCAAATTCGATTTCTACCCCGAATAAGGTTCGCACATCCGCCACCGAAAACACCAATCCTAATTCTGGATCAGTCTTGATTTGACTGGGGTTGAGGCGAATAACCTGGGTAGGCGATCGCAGTTCGATTTGATTGTCGGGTAAAATGGTGGCGGTGAATTTTAAGGCTTTAACGATGGCGTCGTAAGGTAATAACCATTGCTCAAAATTAATCGCGGCTTCTCCATCTTCTTGTCCCCGAATTAAGGTGCTAGTAATTACCGGGCGGTTGTTGACTTTTATTCCTACCAGAAAGGAGGAGAAATTATCGGGAACTTGGGCGATTGAAAATTGATTTTTTGGAAGGGTTGATATATCTGGGTTTTGGGGGGGGAATGTGTCAGGTTGGGGTGTGGGTTCTTCGTCAGCGATGTTTTCGGGTTCCGGTGTTGAATTGGCGGGATTTAAGCTAGGATTTGAGTTTTCTGGGGAAGGTAAACTATTCGATGTTGAATTATTTAGTTCAGCCGGATAGAGAGTCAGATCCAGATTGACGGGATTGAATTGAATAGAAGGAGTAGAAGCAGAAAATTCTGGTTGTCTTGACTGATTATCGGAGATACTGACTGAAATCGGTTGTCCGAGTTTGGCGGCGTTCGATGCTTCTATCCCTTCTGGCAAAGTCGGTAAATTCGAGTCTGAATATTCGGGTAAGAATAATTCCGGTGAACTCGGAATCGAATGAGACGCAACAGGATTTTGGCTGGGAGAGGCTGGCGTGTTGGCGATTATAAATGGATGTTCGCCAACTTTATCTGCCTTTTCGGGAGTTACGTGGTGTACAATTTCTGGGGGTGAGTGAGGGGGTACGGCATGAAACATAGGGCAGATATTAACGTCTGCTTAAAAAAGGTGGATTTTACGTTCATAGTTCATAGTTGATCGCAATCAACAATCAACGATGAACAATCAATAATGAACAATTTGCCCGGATCAATGTTTTATTGCTCAGGAACAGTGAGAGTAACGCTGAAGGGAAGTTGGTTGCTATTATCATCACCCCAAATTAATTCTCCAGTGAGTTGGTAGTTACCAGGAAGAAGTGCTAACGCTTCCGATTCGGGATGATTATTCAATATCAAGTTTCGATCGCTTTGTGCTACAATAGCAGTCGGAACGGATTCTCCTGTTTGGATAATTCTTTCTCCCTGCTTTAACTGCCAGTTAGCCCCTAACCGGACAGAAGCATCGCCGATATTTTCAACCAATAATTGAAGTGTTTTTTGATTGGCATTAAACTGAGCGCTATCAACGGTTAAGTTAGGAGAGACATCCCCTTTACGGATATAAACCGTTGTCGCTACGCGAGTGATAACCCCCACGTTTTTACCACTACCATTAACCGACTCTTTTAAGGTTTCAGCAAAAACGGCTGTGCGGTATTCTCCATCGGGTAAGCTGGGAGCCAGGATTGCTCTTAGACGTACCCGCCGCGTGACTCCTGGTGGTATGGTTAATTCTCTGGGGGAAAATTGCAGATAGGGGCTAAGATCATTCGTATCAGAGGGTAAGGTTTGAAATCCTTTATCGCGATCGTATGTAAAAGGTTCAGTGTAAATTCTTGCCCGTAAGGGTGTATCACCAGCATTAATCACATTAATCATTGTTTGCGCTTGACCCCGGTTAGTCTCGGCTTCAATAATTAATGGCGATGCGCCAAGCTGTGCTAATGCGGTGCTACTCAACAGGAAAGTGGCTGATAAAGCACCGCTACCTATTTGAAACGCTTTGACAGCAAGCTTAGAAAAAAAGGTAATCTTTTTAGTGTAATCAAGCATGATGCTAAATTTTGTCTGTTCAAGTATTTTCCAAGCGAATAAATAGCTGCTAGGGTTACATTCCCCTAGATTTCCCCAGCAGCTAATTGACTAGACAAGAGCGAAGATTGACGAAGAACCTTGTGGCTAGGGAGCTACAGTCAACCGCACATAAAAGTCATAGTCACCACTAGGAATAAATCCCGTCGCCGGAGTTGTTGTCATGTCAACTATCAGATCCGTTTCACCTGGAAGAGGTACGGCTGTTGGAGTATCAGGTGTTCCAATAACGACAGCGTTAGCACCGGTACCTGTAACAGCAACAGTGGTTAATGCGGTACTATGATCGTAACCATCAACTGTTCCTTGTTGGGCAGGAGCATCTGCTTCTAGTGTGGCAAGAACATTGTTGCAGGTAAGTTTGGCAGTACCAGCCGTACCACCATCAGCAACAGCACTGGTTAGTGTGGTTCCGGCGAGGAGTCCTAACGTTCCATCAACAACATCGCTAAACGTACAAGATGCAGGCACATTAGCAGTAAAATTAACATCAGTACTTTCCTGAGCTTGTGCCGAAGAAGTGAATCCAACAGTACCGCACAAAACTAAAGTAGAAGCGATTAGGGTCTTACGAATCATTGGCTTGAATTCCTCAAAAGCTTTGTTTGATTTACAAGTTAATCTTATTCAAAAGCCCAGCCTGAAAAAATCGGGTAAATTACGGGAATTTGTTAATAACTACTGCAATCAAAATCCGTATATACACTGAGGTTGAGTCAGACAAAATATGAGAACTGTAATTTTAAAGGACGCCTCAAACCCTTGAACCCTTCATCCAGTAAAGCTTTGAGCGTTGTTGTATCGAAGGCTAGGAAACCGAGAGTATTATCCTTCTCAGCAGCCATTTCTCTGTGACACTTACCGATAAACTTCGAGAAGACTTTTCTCCACCAATGAGGGGTGTGACCCCTGATCCTTTAAAATAATCTAGATATGGGGATTCTCTAGAATAAGGATGATTTGTCTCTATGAAACAGGCGATTCGGGTGGTACTATTTCTATTACCCCTATTGGTGCTTGGCATAATACCAAGTTGCGTTCTATCATGTCTAGGAAGAGCGAAGCGTGAAGCTTTCGCTATAGCGAGGAACGAGATACGAGAATCTGGACAGATGCGCGAGCGTCATGGAGCCTGCCCTCGAACGAAGTGAAGGGTTCAATAGACAACTGTTGTTTAAAATTTTATCATATCAGTCCATTGTTGTTGAAAATCAAAGATAGCTAACACACCCAAACCCACTAATCCGAAAACCGGCACAAATAAACTAAACAGATAAAACCGCCATAACTTCGCTTTTACCTTTTGTTCTTGTTGCATCATCGCCTCAAACCTGTCATCTCCAAAGGGTTGGACAGTGAGATCGGTTAAAGAAACTGATAACAGACGATAACGACTCGGTTGGGTCAAAATGAGCTGATCTGATCCGACAGCGATATTAAAATTATTCGCTGAATCCGGTAGATCAATCCGAATTGGATTTTGCCAGTTTGAATCAAAGCGTAATAAATCCTCCCGAACCAAATTTTTATCCCCAATCAACACCCACCAAAACCCTTGATTATCTTGCTGCACAAAGACAGGAAAAACTCGACCTTGGCGAGCTGGGTTTAAGGCGATCGCATCTCTGTTTACGTCATACTCTATGACAGGATCAAATACGGAGTTAAACCGTTTCACGAGGGGGATTTGGCTGGGGGCTTGCTCAATCGGGATGCAGCTAGTTTCCGGTCTAGGCGCTTGAATCATATCAATTGATTGATCGGGAGTGAGATTCAATCCTTGGGAATTTGTTGACCAGGTTAATAGTCTAAAATTATTGGTATCAGCAACCACTAATTTTCCTTCATTACTCAGAGTTATTCCATTGGGATAACAGAGTAATAAATCCTTGCCCCGTGTATGTTCAATTTCTCGTCCATCCTGATCCAAAACCAGTAAGCGATGCTCTCCTGTGTGGGTTGCATAAATTAGATCGTGTTGAGGATCAACGACAAACTTAAATGCCCCTTGAAACGGAGAAGAGTTGGCGAGATTCGACTGAAATCTAGGTAATGGCTCACAACGATTTTGGTCAAGTTGGCATCGTTGAATATTCCCGCGTTCCCAATCGCCGATTAATACTTGATTGGGATCAAGGGCATGAATATCGGTTAAGTTTTTAATTCCTAAAACCTCTAAGGGGTATCGATTTTGAACTTGACCCTGAGTATCGAACTGATAAAGATAGTGACTGCTAGCAGTCACAACCTCACCTTGGTTTGTTGTCGCCACTAAGGTAGGTCCATGATATAAGGCGGCACGGGAACCACTGTCAATGGCGATGATGATACCACCAATTGCAGCAATAATAAAAAGATAAGCAAAAACATTGATCCATCGTTTTTGCTTGACCATTTTGACCCCTGTTGTTTTGAATAGGGGTTCTATTTGGGCAAATAATTGTTTAGTTTTATTCTGATCGGTTTGCCCTAGAGCATTGATAGCAGCAAAGTAATAACTGGAGGGGCTAACAGGAGTTTTATATGAAGGTTTAGGCGTAAATTTAATTAGCGTTGTAAATTTAATCAGCGACGATTTAGGATGAAATAGTGTAACGTTAGTGTTTGAAGCAAATTCAATCGTTTGCAGAGGTACTTTTGGTTTTTGAATGAGACAACGGACATGATTGTCATCATATTCTAAGGCTGCTATTGTCCCCGTGGACATAAATCTAGGAAAATCTCCGAACTTAGTCGGCTCAATGTAGGTTACAAGACAATGGTTCATACCATTCTTGAGATCAGCACGCTTTTGGATAAACTGTTGTCGTTTTTTCCATAACAAGTAGAGTAAAAATCCACACAGAGAGAGAGCCAAAACTAATTTGATGAGGTGTAAGATTATTATGAGTTGCATAGTTGCTCCTGGATCATTGCTATCTTGTTGTTGGGGGTCAGCGATATTAAGTAGTTGGGCATAAAGTATTTAGCTTGTATTAAGAGATATTAAAAAAAATTAATTTTTACTGTTTTTGGTTGCCTAATCTCAAGCGTTAACTTTGCTTTTGTCCGACTCCTTATTGGTTATAGCGACTAACTTTATTTGTAAAAACATTATAATTGTAATTTACATCGACTCGTTGATCGCTTACTTCATCCGTTTAGTTCATCCACAAGGGTGATTTTTTATCATTCTTATAGACGGCTTAAGTTCACCCGAAAAGATGAACTTGATGGGGGATGTTAAATCCTTAGTATTTCCCTTAAACGGCAAACCGCATAAACTGAGGTCTGTCCGTTAAATTAACCATCTGTCACTTCAAGAAACCTGAAAACCCTAATCATGCTTAGATTTTAGGGATAGATACAGAGATGAGCATATTTCTCAGCAGCCATTTCTCTGTGATACTTACTCATCAACTCCAAGGAGACTCTGATCAACCAACGAGGGGTTTGACCCCTTATCCCTTACAATAATTCAGATATGGGGATTATCGAAGATAAGGATGATTTGTATCTATGAAACAGGCGATTCGGGTGGTACTATTTCTATTACCCCTACTGGTGCTGGGCATAAGTCGCGATCGCGCTGACGCCACGTCTACTCAATGCCGTCAAATTCGCCAGGTACGCCGCCTCGCGATACAACAAGGTTTAGACGACGAAAACCTGGCTACCCTAGAAGCGCAATACTGTGACACCGCCCAACCCTCAGCAGTAGAAACCATTCCACCGCCAACCGCTAGCCGCGAATGTCTGGATCTCACCATCATGACGCGATTGGCGCGACTATCTGACGGAAATAGCAATCTAGTGCGATTAGTCGAGAGTCAGCAACAATTCGCCTGTGGATTAGCCGATACCTGGGGAAGGGCTATCATTGAATATCCAAATGGACAACGGGCGAAAATCGGTGATAATTGGCAGTATCCCAACGGACAAACAGCAAAATTTGGCGCAATTTGGAACTATCCCAATGGACAAACCGCAAAAATCGCCTCTCGCTGGTACTATCCCAATGGGGAAATCGCTAAATTTGGCACACGCTGGAGTTACCCCACAGGACAAGCAGTAAACTTTGAAAATCTGGTAACCTGGGCGTGCAGTGTCATCAACCGGGATGAATGCGCCTCACGATTATTAGCGTTACGAAATACCAATGATTTTTGGAGTGAAATGGCAACCCTAGAATTAGCTTGGCAAGCGTACACTACTACCCCTGAGGGGGTGACAAGGGACTTGAAGGTACTACTGGATGTAGGGTGTAGGGTGTAGGGTGTAGGGAAAAATTGAACGAATCTCAGGGAGTTACCAAAAACTCTATTGTTTATTCATTTTGACCCTGAAGTCCTTCCAGTTGACGGCGTTGGCTCGCCTAAAGAGCGCTCGCTCCAATTGTGGACAAGAAGTTAAGAAAGCTTTGTCTACCCGTACTCACAAATGTT
>CAKZMA010001523.1 GCA_937127375.1 uncultured Coleofasciculus sp.
AAATGGCTTGAGATGATGACTGAACCAGCGCTAGAAAAACGCTTTGATCAAGCCCGCCAAGCTAAATCAGCTTTGCTAGAGCTTAATGCAGTTCATCGAGAAATGACTGCTAAATCTCTACAGAGTAGAAGTAAAAGCACTAGACATAACCCTCGTTTCTTACGTCTTTTGCGTTTAATCACACTTCAGTTTAGCATTGCTGCTTTTGCTATTTTTGGCTTAATCTTGCCTACGATGAAGACGCTTAAGACAGCACAAGCCAAACGAACTATTGATTCAATGGATTTGGAGCAAAGCAATAATTTTATGCAAAAAAATAAGTTTTTACCTTCTATTCTTTTTCTTGATGTAAACAGAGGAGGCTCAAATTACACCTATTCCACTCATGCCACTCCCTTATATGCCTTGAACTATGCCATTCCTAAGCAAAGGAACCTTAACAGCTTTGTCAGTGGTATATTCTTAGATTTAGATAGCCTGGAGTCCAATTACTTAACACCTGTAAGCATTTTATGTGAATCGAAATCTTCTGGAAAAACACCCCCTGCTGATCCAGTTGTAAAAAATGGTGTATTAGAATGTGGAGTGGGTACAAAAAGAGTAGCTTCTTATTATTCAGGAACATCTGTGATTTGGGGAGAAGAAGAAAAATTGCTTTATGAATCGTTAAATTATGCAAAAAATGGCAAATATACTCAAGCGCTAAACATGGCTGAAACGCTACGAAATGACGCAACTAAAGATAAGGCATTTGCCGCAATTCTATACGAGTTAATAGAAGCCAAACAGTATGAACAAGCCTTGAAAATAGCTGAGACGATGCAACAGCCTAGTTATCGAGCGATCGCGCTAGCGGCTATGGGTGAATTTGAGCAAGCCATTCACGTTGCGAAAACCATTGAAAAGTTCTCTGTAAAAGCCAATACCTTGGATACAATCGTGCGCGAGTTAGCGGTTGCGGGTAAGTCTGATCGCGCCATGGCAATCGCTGAAACCATCCAATCATACTATGGTAGTAGGGAGAAAATGTTAGACGCGATCGCGAACTATCAAAATGCTCAGTAAGCAACACCAGCTAGGTTTATATAGTGGGAACTCCAATAAGATGTTGTTATGGGGTGAACCTTTATCTGGTTTGGATTATTTTGGGAGTCTGCGGCTAATAAATATTGGTATATACTTTTGGCTAAAGCATAGCTTAAATTGACTGGAACAGCATTACCAATCATTTTGTACCCAGCCGCTAATCGTTCATAGTAAAAAAGAAAGTCATCATCAAAGGTTTGAATTCTCGCACATTCTCGAACTGATAAACGTTGGTAAGGATTGGGTGATTGAGGGTCAAATATCCATTTATCCTTTCCGATATGAATCATTTTATTAGCCTGGGGATGGATTGGTGCATGACGACCACCTGCTTGAATGGTAAATGATGGTTCATTCCAGGAACGAACCCGGTTACGAGACATATAAATACTGGAGAATCCGCCAACCATATATTCATGATTAGCAACGAGACAGTCTTCCCCGCGTGTCTTATTATTACTAAATGCCGGAATTGCTGATTCTCGCAAATTCCAAATAGCATCTCGCAAGGTAAGCATACGAGATCCAGGCACTAAAGCGTTAAAGTCAAAGCATTTATTCAAGTCAATATGATAACCAATAAAAATGACTCGCTTTCTATCTTGAGGCACATTATAGTGCCGAGCATTCAAAAGTTTGTAGGAAATGACATAGCCAACTTCCTCAAATGCTGCAATAATGTTGCGTAAAGCATTTTCGTGCTTCTTGTGTAGCATCCCAGAAACATTTTCCGCCAAGAAAAAGCGAGGTTGCTTGTCTTGCAAAATCCGGATATACTCTAAAAATAATCTGCCGCGATCGTCATTGATTCCCTTTTGAGTACCTGCCTCACTCCAACTTTGGCAGGGAGGTCCGCCAATAATCCCGAAGCAGTCTGGAATGTCCACAGAAAGAACGTGTCGAATATTACGTCGATCAAGAAACGTATCTGGATGATTACTTTGATAGGTTTGCCACATATCTTTGTCATATTCATTTCCCCATACCACATTAAAGCCTGCTTGACGAAACCCTAGATCGAGTCCACCGCAGCCTGAAAATAGAGAGACTATCGCTTTTTCCTTTAAGTTTGACTGTTCCATTTTGACGACCTACATCCTGTAGAAGAGTTGAAAAGTCTTTGCTTTAGTCTTAATGTTTAATTAGCTAATTAGCTAATTGTCAAGCCAGCTGTTTAGCTAGGGTACAATTTGCCTAACGAGACTTAACTTAATCACTGGGTTAATGGCACAGACACAAAGAAAGCCAGTATATGTACAGCCAAAACACCATGAAATTTTAAGACACATTGCTTTTGAGCAACGTTGCAACATTTCTGATGTGTTAGATGCCGTATTGGAACAAGCCGACTGGGAAACAATCACGCAAGAGGCGAGAAATAAGCCTATACAGCGATCAATGAAACGGGGAGGAACCAATC
>CAKZMA010001524.1 GCA_937127375.1 uncultured Coleofasciculus sp.
CAGAGGCGGTTCAATCCCAAAATGGAATTTATGAAGTCGTGTCAACGGAACAACGGTTAGCGGTTGGTGCTACGGGTTCTGGAGAAAAAACGACGCTCGAATTAATCAAAGCCCAGCCTCCTATTGTACAGCTTCAAATTAAGGATCAAACCTGGTTACTCTTGGGAGATATGCCACCCGAAGAGCAAAAGCAATTCGCTCAAAGGAGTAATTTGCCTCAAATTCAAGTGCTATGGTGGTCTGGTGAGCCTCTCACTCCTCGATTGGTAAACATACTCCAACCCGATGTTGCGATCGCCTCAGCGGAAATCATCGAACCTCAAGCCGCAAAAGTGTTACAAAATGCTCAGGTTGAATTGTACTGGACTGGGCGTGATGGGGCGATTCAGTGGACACCTGAACAGGGCTTTGAAACTACCTTGGAGGCTAACCGTACTGATGCGGCGCTTTTTTGAACCGTTGAGACGCTTTTGATATGCTACTCAGTAACAATGAGTGCTACTATCATAAGAACAAAGATTTGGAGAGGTGGCAGAGCGGTTGAATGCGGCAGACTCGAAATCTGTTATGGTGTCACAGCCATCGGGGGTTCGAATCCCCCCCTCTCCGTTAAAACGTCAACCTGAATTTAGGATTACACCTTGACAGATTGAGCGACTTGTGATTTAGCTTTAAAGTGATTGATTAAGCCACCACAAAGCATAATTTCTACCTGACGGGGACTCAAGCTATGAGTCATGGGATATACGATGTCCTTGGTGAGGTTCTTTACAGGAATTGAACGCCCTGCCTCTAACGCATCCCGTAAACCAATAATTTCCAGTTCATCCCCTTCGCTGATACTGTCGTAATCCTGAGGATTGACAAACTCCAAGGGCATAATTCCAAAATTCACCAGATTTTGCCAACCAATCCGGGCATAAGATTTAGCTAAGACAGCCACTTGTCCCAAATAACGGGGTGCGATCGCGGCGTGTTCGCGGCTAGAACCCTGAGCATAGTTACTTCCGCCAACAATAACATGACCCCCAGATTTTTCTTTCGCTGCTTCTGCCCGTTGCCAAAAGGTGTCATCCTTCATGTAATAGACAAACTGGCTAATGCCAGGGATATTACTGCGGTAGGGTAGCACCCGCGCACCAGCAGGTAAAATTTCATCGGTGGAAATATTATCCTCCACTTTCATCAGCACAGGCACAGAAATGTCATTGGGTAAAGCGGCAAATTCGGGGAAAGATTTAATATTGGGTCCCTTTTCCAGTTCCACTGTCCTGCCATCCGCTGCTGGAGCCACTAACATATCGGTATTAATGATTTCAGTTTCTGGGGCAATGAATTGGGGATAGGTGATACCAAAACGCTGTTCCAACTCACGCGGATCAGTTATTTCTCCGGTGATAGCCGCCGCTACAGCCGTTTCTGGACTACACAAATAGACTTGATCATCAGCAGTTCCAGAACGCCCAGGGAAGTTACGCGGCATAGTCCGTAAAGAGATTTGATCAGAAGCAGGTGCTTGTCCCATGCCGATACAGCCTAAACATCCTGCCTGATGAAATCGTACCCCAGCATGGATTAAATTCATAAAGGCATCATCCATTGCCGCTAGATTCTCAATCACCTGGCGGGAGGTTGGGTTAACATCAAAGGATACGCGATCGTGAACAATTTGTCCTTTCACAATTTGGCTAACTATCCAGAAATCACGCAACCCTGGATTTGCTGAGGAACCAATCACCACCTGATTCACAGGGCGTCCCTGCACTTCGGCAACCGGAACAACATTTCCCGGACTACTGGGACAGGCAATTAAGGGAACCAGTTCCGACAAATTAATCATGTCATAGACATTGTATTCAGCGTCCTCATCGGCGACAAGTTCTACCCAATCCTGTCCTCGCCCTTGAGCCTCTAAAAATCGCTTAATTTCAGTATCAGAGGGAAAAACAGTCGTCGTGGCTCCCATTTCCGTTCCCATATTGGCGATAACGTGGCGATCCATGGCACTGAGTTGGGCAAGTCCAGGTCCATAATATTCAATAATCATGCCCCGACAGCCGTGGACATCGTAGCGGCGCAACATTTCCAGGACAACATCTTTGGCACTAACCCAATCGGGTAATTTCCCTAAAAGTTTCACACCCAAGACTCTGGGCATTTTCACAAACATGGGTTCCCCCGCCATTGCCATTGCCACATCAATTCCACCCGCACCAAATGCTAGCATTCCCAGAGAACCTGCGGCTGGCGTGTGACTATCGGAACCGATTAAGGTTTTGCCGGGAATGCAAAAGCGTTCCATCTGAACGGGATGGCTAACACCATTGCCAGGACGACTATACCAAACGCCAAACTGTTGACAGGCGGATCGCAAAAACAGATGATCGTCGGCATTCTTATAGTCGGTTTGCAGGAGATTGTGATCGACGTATTGTGCTGAAAGTTCAGTTTTAACCCGATCAATACCCATGGCTTCTAACTCCAGCATGACCATGGTTCCTGTGGCATCCTGGGTCAAAGACTGATCGATTCGGAGGGCTATTTCTGCACCAGGTTCCATCGTACCGGAAACCAGATGGGATTGAATCAGTTTTTGGGTGACATTCAAGGGCATGAGTTGATCTCCTGCTATTTATACTGAGTCGTTGGTTAGACAATAGCAGGTTAAGGTTTAGGTAAATCTCTATCCAAAGAGTAGTTCAAAGCCTTCTATGCCAAATCATAGATTATGGCTGGGTTGCTGATCGCAGGACGAGGTAAAAACTATAATCCAAAATTGGAGGGATGATAGATAATTAAGATAATCAGGGATAACTCACCACCAGGACAGCCATGACCCAACGCCACTGGCTCGATATTACCGAATATGTTTGTATCGGGGGTTCATTTTTGGGAACCGCGATCGCAGCCGCGACTCAGCAAGTTATCTACGTCGCTACCCCCTTAACCTTCACCCTAGGGGTGAATGTTCTGAATCGTCAACGGCTGCATCAACTCAACCGTCAGCACCAAGATACAGCGATCGCGCAGGTGTATGAAAATCTAGAACCGATTCACGAGCAATTCTCTCAACTGGATATCCAGACTCAGGAGCGTATCGATCACCTTAAGGATGTTAATGCTCAACAGTATAAGGCGGCGATCGCGAAAATTCATCAGCTAATCGAACCCCTGAATCAACAACTGATTCAACTGGATAGCCGTAGCCAAAATCAACTGAAACAATTCAATACCGAGAATCAGCAACAACACACGGAAATTATCGCCCACATCTATCAACTCATCCATCCTCTACAGCTGCATCTGACTCAACTCGACGAGACAACCCAACAGCGCGATCGCCAAACCCAAGCCCAACTGGATCAATTACACGCATTACAACACCTGCAAGCCGAAGGTATTCTGGCGTACATTAACCCCCTCATCGACACCCTCAACCAGGAACTAATTCGCCTGGATAGCCAAACTCAACAGCGATTTGCTGAATTTAGCGTCGCTAACCAGCAACAGCATGATGCGATTATTCTCCAAGTTCAGCAACAGCTTGAACCCCTGAAAACTCAACTCGACACCTTAACACCACAGGTTACGAATCAAGGATTACAGCTTGGACAATTAAAAGACGCGATCGCGAAATGGTATGACTACATTGAACCCCTGAACCAGCAAGTCTCTCACCTAGAAACCAACGCGCAACAGGTAAATTCCCAGCGACACCAACAGATTGAACAACTCAAGGAGACAATTGTTCAACTTCAGACGACAATCTATAAACTGCAAGACATTAAAGATAAAAATCGATTACCCTCACCGCCCAAAAACGCCCCAGAAACACCAGAACCCTCATCCCTTTCCCTGGCAATGTTAAGACATGAACTCGACGCCGGACTTCAGGGAGTGGGCAAAACGATGCATCAAATTGGTAATTCTCTGCAAGATGTATGGACGGGGCTAACGACACTGGAAACTCGCACCGAGTCTGGTTTAATTACCCAAAAATGGCATTGCGTGCAAACCTTAACTGCCCATTCGGGTAAAGTTAATACTGTGGCGATTAGTCCCCAGGGAGAGATTTGTGCCAGTGGAAGTGATGACCAAACCCTGCGACTCTGGCAATTAAAAACGGGTCAGGAGATGGGGATTCTGGCTAAAAATTTTGCCTGGTTTAATGGCGTAAAATCAATTGCGTTTAGCCCCGATGGGAAATGGCTTGCCTGTGGGAATGATGATTATACGATTAAGGTATGGGCGACAAAAACGGGACAGGAACTCTATACCCTCATGGGACATTCGAGTTCGGTTAAATCCATTGTCTTTAGTCGAGATGGGCAACGTTTAATTAGTGGGAGTGATGATCGAACGATTAAACTGTGGAACCTGGAAATTGGTAAAGAAATTCCCTTATCGATTCAGCATTCCGATTGGCTAGGGCGAGTTAACGCTGTGGCGATTAGTCCTAATAGTCAGATTCTTGTCAGTGGAAGTGATGATAAGACGATTAAGGTTTGGGATTTAACCACTGGTCAATTGATGATGACATTGAGTGGGCATAAAGCGGCGGTTAAGTCAGTGGTATTTAGTCCTGATGGTAAAATAATTGCTAGTGGTAGTGCCGATCAAACGATTAAGCTTTGGTATTTGGGAACGGGTAAAGAAATGAGTACCTTGTCGGGGAATTTTGGTTCGGTTAATTCACTTGCTATGAGTCGGGATGGAAAGGTTCTGGTGAGTGGGAGTTCGGATGAGACGGTTCAGCTTTGGCAATTAAGTACAGGGAAAATTATTGATATTCTCAAAGGGCATAAGAGTGCGGTGTATTCTGTGGCGATCAGTCCGGATCGAAAGACTGTGGTGAGTGGAAGTTCGGATAAGACGATTAGGATTTGGCGGTGTTGATCAGGTTGGTATCGGGGTTATATTTTAACGCAGAGGAACGCAGAGGTACGCGCAGAGGGACGCAGAGAATTGGAGGTATTTGAAGTGAAATGTTATGAAATTGGAGAAATAATCGGAAATGATATAGCTGGATAGCAGGTGAGTTGAGCGATTAGTTATTCATAATGATACCTACACCCTAAAAAATCAATCTGAACATTTTCAACTCGATAGACAAGTCGATGCTCTAGGTCAATGCGCCGTGACCATATATTTGCTTCCATATACTTCAAAGGTTCAGGTTTACCAATTCCAGCAAAAGGATCTTGCATGACAGCCGTAACTAAATCCAATATTTTTGAGGCTTTCTGAAAATCGTGCTTAAACCACCAGGCTAGATCTTCTTTGAATTGAGAGCTAAAACCAGGAATTCGAGTAACGACTACTGGCTTACTCTGTTCAGATTCAGTTTTCTTTTTCTTTTTCTTGCTCAATCCCTAACTCCTGCTCAAGTTCTTCAATTGTTTGAGGTTTAATTTTTCCGGTTTTAGATTCCTCTATAGCATCCAATAACCGACGAGCATTGGTAGGTGATCTAAATAGATAAACAGTTTCAACTAAACTGGTTAAATCAGACTCTGAAATCAAAGCAACATTTTCACCATCACGGCGGTTTATGATATAGATCTGATGGTTTTGTACCACCTGTTCTAATAACTGGAAAAAACCATTTCGTGCCTCTGTTGGGGATGTGATTTCGTAGGGAAGCATAAGCTGATGTACATAGTTATGTTCATTTATTATAAGCAATGCGCCCTGATCAAGCCAAAATAGAGACGAAGGCTTTATATCCCTTGGCTGATGAGCTATTGTCTCAATCCTAACTGCGATCGCCCCCAAAACCCGGATGGGATGCGCTTTTGCCGACGTTGTGGTTCTAAACTGTTGCTGCGAGAACGTTACCGCAGTCTGGGATTGATTGGACAAGGGGGGTTTGGCAAAACGTTTTTGGCGGTGGATGAGGATAAACCCTCGAAACCCCAATGCGTGATTAAGCAGTTTTTCCCCCTCTACCAGGGGACAAGCGATGTCCAGAAAGCGACAGAATTATTTGAACGAGAAGCTGTGCGCTTGGATGAGTTAGGGAAACATTCCCAGATTCCGGAATTGCTGGCTCATTTTACCCAGGATAATCGCCAATATTTAGTCCAAGAATTTATTGATGGGCAAAATTTAGCCCAAATCTTGGCAAAGGAAGGGGTATTTAACGAACAGCAGATTCGGGAGATGCTGCGAGATTTGCTAGCTATCCTTGAGTTTATCCACTCGCGTTCTGTGATTCATCGCGATATTAAGCCAGAAAATATTATTCGTCGCAGGCATATTTATACTGGGGATACAGGGGAAACTGAAGCAGGTATGATCAAGGGAAATTTAGTTTTAGTTGATTTTGGTGCGGCTAAACATGCCATTGGTACAGTAAAAACGGGAACGACTGTGGGGACACCCGATTATATAGCTCCAGAACAAGCGAAAGGAAAAGCAATTTTTGCCAGTGATTTGTATAGTTTAGGTGTTAGTTGTATTCATTTACTCACGCAAATATCTCCTGAACAACTGTTTGATACAGGCGAGGATACCTGGGTATGGCGGCGTTACTTAAAAACTAATCCGATTAGTGATGAATTAGGCTATATTTTAGATAAACTCCTGAAACGAGCCACCAATCACCGTTATCAATCCGTTGCTGAAGTTCTCCGGGATTTAAATCAACTCCCCTCGATTTCGTTAGCTCAACGTTCTACCTCATCGCTATCGCCTCAATCGATTAGCCTGTCAGGGTTTCAGGGGACAGGACGTCAAAGTGCGGCATCAACTCCGGCGCATCCCCTTATCCTCCAGCCTCCCTCTAATCCTCCCTTAACTAACTGGCAAGTGGTGCAAACCTTAGATGGACATTGGGGTTCGGTGGAAGCGGTAGCGATTAGTTCCGATGGCTTAATTTTGGCTAGTGGTAGTGCAGACGCCACAGCGATGTTATGGCAGTTACCCGAAGGACAAGAGTATCATACTTTAAATGGTCATCTTGAACGAGTCTGTGCTGTCGCCTTTACACCGGATAGTCAATATTTAGCCACAGGAAGTTATGACCAAACGATCAAACTTTGGCAGGTACAGAATGGACAACTTATTTTAACCCTAACGGGTCATAAAAAATGGATTAGTTCCCTCGCCATTAGTCCCGATGGAGAGATAGTAGCCAGTGGTAGCAATGATGGCACAATTAAGTTATGGCATATCCAACAGGGTAGGGAATTACAAACGCTCACCGGACATACTTCCTATATTAATGATGTTGCCATCAGTCCCGATGGAGAAAGGATTGCTAGTGTTAGTGGGGATGGAACGGTGAAATTATGGCAAATAAGTACAGGCGAAGAACAGGATAGTTTTGGTGATAGCCAGTTACGTTTCGGCTTTTTCTATTCTGTCGCCTTTAGTCCCGATGGGCAACTCCTCGCCACCGGAAAAAGCGATGGCACCATTACATTATGGCAGGTAGGAGAAAGACGGGAACTCGGTACTCTCAGGGGTCATACTCAACGAGTACGGACATTAGCATTTAGTCCCGATGGTTACACGTTAGTCAGTGGTAGTATGGATAAAACGATTAAGATCTGGCAACTGTATGATAGGCAAAGTCTGGCTACTTTGAATGGGCATACTTGGGAAGTTTATGCTGTTGCATTCAGCCCCGATGGTGAGACACTTGTGAGTGGCAGTATGGATAAGACGATGAAAGTTTGGCGTTGTGATAAAGGTAGTTAAACCAGGGCAGAATAATTGACCATAAATAGTATAGGTTTGAGGGGAGAATGTCGCTAACTTAAGCCCTCAACTAAAGTTGGGGCTAAAAGCTGAAACCCGTTGAAACGGGTTCAAAGAGTTAATTCATTTATTTCCAGGTTATGCGAGTCAGCGCCATTTAGTTTAAGTCCAATGGTACTGATTTAAAGGTGGTGGGCAATGCCCACCCTACGCCATACTTTTCGGATCAGCTCTAAATTTAATTTGGGCTTGCTGTAGAAAGCCCAAACCCTTAGCTATCAACACTTGGAGCCGTAGAGAAAGTTGTTCATCTTCAAGGAAATTTGAGACTATCTATCAATACCTCGACCCTTCGACACGCTCAGGACATCGCTTACCTCGACTTACCAGTAACACGCTCGGTGTTGAAAACTATGGCGATAGAATCACGGAAAATGTACCATTGCTCCCTCTGCTCCCTTTGCTTCCTCTGCTTCCCCTGCTCTCTAACCCCACCACAAAACTTATTCAGCAGACCCTAATTTTTTCTCCCCCCGGCTTTCCCGGCTTACCCGACTTGAACCCGTTTAAACGGGTTTCAGCTTTGAGCCAGAACTTTAGTTCTAGGCTAAAGCTTACCACTTCAGCAAATTAAATTGCTCCATATCAATCGTGTCGCGATTGCGATA
>CAKZMA010001525.1 GCA_937127375.1 uncultured Coleofasciculus sp.
CCATGCCGCAGGCTTTGCATCTTGCTCGCTACCCATTCCCAATTTAAATGCATGATAGCTGATCAAATCCGGTTAATCATTGGCGATACAGCGCTTTGCGCTGTAATAAAGTCCAGTAGATCAAAGTCCCCCTTTTTAAGGGGGATTTAGGGGGATCGACAATGTACCGCATAGCAGAGCAAACTGCTGTATATTCTCGCCCAGGCAATCCAGCAATTGCCAGACATTGAATTTGCCTGTAATGATGTGTATTGAAGATACTTAATCAGATGAGGAGTGACCCAAATTAGCCCGTGGAGCAAGTCATACTAAGTTGCAGTCTCAGGTAAAATCTGTCATGCTGAGCAGAATGCAGTGAAACGGAATGACGCGAAGCATCTGTCCAGATTCTTCGCTTCGCTCAGAATGACATGATAGAACGCAACTTGGTATCAGCCGCACTTTTGGTGTTAGGATTTACTGTAGCAGAAGGTTTAGTAGCAACGGCTAGTGTAGCCGTTGGCAGAGAACCAACTCCGTTGGTGACCACTTGGGTTCATGCCACGGAGAATGTAGAACGTAATACTTATAGAAACCTTTTAAACTATCAACCTAGAACATTCACGTCAACCCTACCTTCCCAGACAAATTCTTTTCTGCTTACTCAAGGGTTGATCGGGCAATGTCGGGCGGCGGCGCGGTCAATTTTTATCTACGCGGAACGTTCAACCGCTAATCCGATTCGCGCCTTACAAGCCGATGAACAAGTCACCTTGGCTGAAGCTAGTGGTAGGAATGGTTGGATCGCGATTGGTTCTCCCATTAGTGGATTTGTCCAGGCGAAAGATCTTAAGCCTTGCGGCGACAGTACCGAGACTACACCTCCGCCTCCACCACCCAATCGTTGTCGCCGAGTAATTTATGAAGAAGAGGAAGGGTTAACAATTCGGGAAAGCCCCAACACCAATTCAGCGAGAGTGGGTGGCGTCTTCTTTGGCGATCGCGTCACTCTTTCTAATCCACCCCAATTTAGATTAGATGACGCTGGACGTGAATGGGTAAGGATTACCGCCCCAACTTCTGGCTGGCTATCTAATGGATTTCCGCAACTGGGCGATATTAATCTGAAGGCGTGTTTCTAGTCATTTGTCATTTGTCATTTGATCGGGGCGGGTTTAGTTACTTATGGGTGCTAAGGAAACAATAGTAGTAAAACCCGCCCCTACAAACCAGGTTCCGTTGAGGGAAGCACAGGGTCAAAACTTATTCCACTCGCTCAACATTTCCCGCCTTGACCCAACCTTCTTGTTCACTACCCGATAAGCGTACCCTCTGCCATTTTTGATCATCGCTTTCCTTGAGGATGATAATTTCCTTATTGTAGGCTACGCCACCAATGCGATTGGCATTGAGACTGGGAGAATCGCGCAGGCTTAATCCTTCGGGCCAGGTTACCCGCGCCTCATACGCGCCAGGGGGTAATTCCTCTTCTGGGGATTCACTGGGAGTGGGACTAGGACTGGGTTTTGGCTTCTGGGCAGATTGAGCGGGTTTCTTCGCCGAATCAGGGGATTTAACGGGTGATTTGGCTTTTTGTTCTTCGGCAAAAATGGGTTTAGCTGGATTGACTGATAATTTTGTGAAAAAGTAATAGGCGACGGCACCACCCCCGGCTAATAGGATGGTGATGCCTAGAGTAAAACCGATCAAAAATTTGGTAATACCTGATATCATAGAATTTTTTATTGGTTATTTGTCATTATTTGTCAAATAGTTATCACATTTAAAGGTTAGTCAGGGCGGGTTTTGTACAAACGTTACTATCAAGACAAAAAAGAAAGTTCCTAAACCCGCCCCTACAGACGCGCCAGGTTATTTGAGCGAAGCAAAGGATCAAAACCATGCCCTCGAAAATCGTAAAGTGTCAAAATTCAAAACGAAAAACTTCTACTGTAGTTGACGCTGAATTCGACTACTTAAACGATTATCTCTAGACGCCATGCGTGCTTTTCCCGCCGCCGCCCAGTCTTTGAGGAATTGAATTTGTTCTTGGGCGGTACGGGCAAGGGGAACGATTTGACTGGCGGCTTCTAATATATCATCGGTGGTGAAATCTCGATTTTGACTAAAGCCAATGTGCATGGCTTCGATTAGGGTTTGTTCAATTTCTGCGCCGGAAAAGTCCGGGGTTTCATAGGCGAGTCGTTCTCGATCATAGTTCTTGAGGTTATGAGGGCGCAGTCGCCCTAAATGCAGTTCAAAAATCGCTTGGCGTTCCTGTTGAGAGGGTAAGCCGACAAAGAAGATTTCATCAAATCGCCCTTTCCGCAGCATTTCCGGTGGGAGGGTTTGGATATTATTAGCGGTGGCGACGACAAATACGGGGGATTTTTTCTCGGCTAACCAGTTGATGAACGTACCAAAAACCCGACTGGCGGTACCGGAATCGCCTTTGGATTCTACTCCCGCAAAGGCTTTGTCAATTTCGTCAATCCAGAGAATACAGGGGGCTAAAGCCTCAGCAAGTTGAATCATCTGGCGGGTGCGGGATTCAGATTCACCGACTAAGCCGCCAAATAAACGCCCGACATCTAAGCGTAATAGGGGAAGATGCCAATGGTGGGCGATCGCCTTAGCCGTTAGTGATTTTCCGGTGCCTTGAATTCCCACTAACAGCAAGCCACGGGGATGGGGTAATCCATATTGTCGGGCGCGTTCGGTAAACGCACCGCCTCGGCGCAGCAGCCAGTCTTTGAGGTTGTCTAAGCCGCCAATATCGGAAATTCGTTCGCTGGTGGGATAATAGTCTAAGATTTGGGTTTGACGAATCGATTGGCGTTTCTCCTCTAGCACCATTTCCACGTCATCGGGTTGGATTTGCCCCTGCGCCGCGATCGCTCGGGCTAAGACTCGGCGTATCCGTTCTAAGGATAACCCTTGACAAGAGCGCACCAGTTCATCTAAAACTTTGTCGCTGAGGGATTGGCTGGTGGCGGCGACTAAGCGACTAATTTCGGCTTTGATTTCCCCAGCATCGGGTAAGGGAAACTCTTGTACCGTCAGCACTTCGGTTAAGTCTGAGGGGATGGCGACTTGGGGGGTAACAATGACGATGTTTTTCGGCTGGGATTTGAGCAGTCGCGCCAGGTTTTTCAGTTTGCGGGAAATCGAGATATCGTCCAGAAAGCGGTGAAAGTCTCTGAGGATAAAGATAGAAGGGGCGTTGGCGGGGATTTTCTCGACAAACTCTAAAGCCTGTAAGGGATTACGGCGTCCAAACCCTTGATCATTGGGGTTCCCTTGATAGCCATCGACAAAATCCCACAGATAAACCGCCCGTTCACCCAAACGTTGAGCCGCCTGTGCGATCGCGACTTCGGCTCGTTCTTCTTCCAGGGTGGGGATATAAATTAGGGGGTAGCGGGCGCGTAGCAGCAGCTCAAACTCTTCATTAAAACTCATGGGGTATTGGCGGGAAATGCGACAATTTCAAAGCGAATCAGTCACCACACCTTATTTTAGCTGTGTTGAATAAATTTAATCAGAGGAGGGCGGGTTTTGTATCTCCGTTAGGGAAAACAACCAACATTTATCCCTAAACCCGCCCCTACCTGGATCTAGGCAAATGACATAAGACGTAGCTTGCTTCTCGCGATAGCGAGTATGACATAAGACTATTAACCTGGCAATTTTCCCTTCAAAATTTCCAGAGCATCCCAACGCCGATCGGTTGGCTTAGTGCTATCATTCTCATCCATGACAATTCCTGGACAGTTGGCGTCACATAACTGTCGGGGTGGAATTTCTAGACACAATTGTTCATAGAGCCAACTATTGGGATCAAAATACCCTTGGGGATGTAAGGTTTCCACTAACTCCTCCAAGGGTGTTTCTCGTTCCAAGATACCCAGATCCTGTTGCTCGGCGGCTTCATCTAACCAAACCAGTTCCGACACATCCAGGGTTAACCGATGATTGTACTGCTGCAAACAACGGTTACAGGCTAGGGTAATAATCGTTTCTGCTTGCGCCGATACGTCTAAATAATTCCCTTGATGCTTAACGTGCAAACCTCCTCGCACAGGCGTTAGCGTTTCTAAATCGGGCAGGAATTCTTTGACCTGAATCACCTCGGTTTGCTCTGGTAATTTAAGCAATCCAGGAATATAAATTACTTCCATGATGCCACTCCTTTGCTGCCAACAAGCCACCCATACCCCCGATTTTAAACCCTAATCCTTAGTTAAGGACGTAGACGCACCACCAAGCGACGGTTTGGTTCTTGACCCTGACTGTGGGTTTCTAAATCTTCGCATTCCTGGAGCAACGTATGCACTTGACGGCGTTCTGCAGCGGAGAGCGATCGCAGTTCATAATCTTGACCCGTCTCCCGTACTTTCTGCGCCGCCTGATCTGCCAGTATCCGGAGTTCCTCTTGACGCTGTAGACGGTAACCATTGAGTTCAACGGTATACGCCGCCTGATCCGCTAATGGCTTACCGAGGTTAAGCATTGCATTTGCCAGATACTGTAGCGCATCAAGTACCTTACCATTAACGCCAATCAGGGTTTGAATCTCTGCCTCAGTCAATTGGCTTTGATCAATGGTTAACCAGTAGTTGGCTTTACTATCTTGGTTCTCATCAGTGACTTGCACCGTTGCCGACACATTAGATAAGCGTAGCAACTCTTCTAGCCACTGCTGACCCCGCTGCTGATTACTCATAGCTAACTTGACGCTTTTTTCTTGGAACGTTTCGGTTCAAATGGCAGTGATTCTCGCCCTTCGCCGGACTTGTCCTTTGATTGGGTTTTCTGTTCCGCTTTTTCTTGCTCATCAACCATTTTTTGGATATTGTCCGGTAGGGGTTCTCGCATCAAAATGAAGGATTGCAGCGTCTGAAAAACGTTAGCAATCACCATATACATCAACACCCCGGCGGGTAAGGGGAAGAAGAAGAACATCCCGGAAAATAAAACTGGCGTAATCTTATTCACCGTATTTTGCTGGGATGAACCACTAGGAGCATTTTGACCCGTGAGAACCTGGTTTACATACAAACTCACGCCAAAAAATAGAATCATGCCCACAATATCCAAGTGGATGTCGCCATCATCTCCAAAGGCACCCACTCGTCCTAAAGCATTAATAAACAGGAATCCTCGCTCGGCGGCTAGTCCAGGAATTGTTGCCTTTAGGGTTACATCACCCGCTTCTAAGGCTTCCAGGGTACCATTTTCAGCAAAGCGCACCTTGTCTTCCCCTTTGGTGATTTCCCATTTAGGCACAATTTTGGTGTCTGGATATTCCTTCTCCAGGGTGCTTAGGGATTTTCCTTCAACGGATTGAAAGTCGATTGGGGTTTTTTCCCCCACCACTAACCGATTACCGCTGGGTAAGACGGCGGCGACGGGTGCATGAACCCCATCGGCAAAGTAAATATTTTGGGGTTTAGTGGCGAAGGCTTGAGGCTGGATGAACTCTATTTTCTCCCGGGGAAAGATTTGTACATCCACCGTGTAGCTCACATTAGAAAACGGTGATCCCCGCAATGTGGCAAATAGGGCAAATAATACAGGCATTTGCAGTAGCACAGGGAAACACCCGGCTAGAGGATTACCAAACTCCTGGAAGAGTTTGCTCATTTCCTCTTGTTGTTTTACCTTGTCATCGCCATAGCGTTGCTGAATTTCCTCTTGCCGCTTTTTCATTAAGGGTTGGGTAATTCGCATGCGCCTCATGTTGCGAATGGAACCTGCGTTCAGGGGATAGAGAGCAAAGCGAATTACCAGGGTCAGTGCCACGATGGCAAGACCGTAGCTAGGCACAATCCCGTAAAAGAAATCCAGGATTGGCAGCATGACGTTGTTGGAAAGAAACCCGATACCAAAATCCATTCGTATAAAGTCAACCTAGGCGCTGTAACGTTTTCTGAATCTAATTTATCGAATATTGGCGGCAATGGGAGGCAATGTCAGCCAATTGCTGCTGGGATTTTCGACGCTGTAACCCGATGGGGGAGGCTTTCAGGCGATTGCCTTTTTGGGCAACCCGGAGAAATTCAATGAAAAATGTATCCAAAGATACGGAAAACTAGCAGAAATTTCTTCCTTGTTCCTCCGTTCTCCCAGATAGGATGGACGCGGTGTGAATTTGGAGTTATCTGGAACAGATGAGGTGTTCAATTATTACCGACACCCACACCCTAACTACTTTTCCAGTAGCTTACCCACCTCGTCAACACGAATACCCTTGTCTAGATCATTGCTCCCTTGCTCACCGCCGCTATACTTTAAGCCTTAACCGAATCTAGGGGTTTACCCGTTTTTGCAGAAACTTTTTCACCAATATAATCGTAAATTTCGCGAAACTGAGGCATAGCCCTCAGTTCTAAGCGGCTACCATCTTTCAGGATAACCACAATATCTCCCCACAGACCGATCCCACGGGGAACTTTCCGCAGTTGTGCAATTTCGGAGTAGATAATATCCGTGCGATCGCGCCCTTGCCATCCCCCTGTCACCGAAATGCGACGAGTTGTCACCCGATAGCGCAACCACAACGCTCGCACAACCGCCCCAATGGTTAAGGGCAGGGCGATAACTGTGAACCCCAACAAAATGTTTATAATCAAATCACCGATATGGGGACCCCCCTCATAATAGGTTTCTTCTTTAATGCCCATTTATTACCTCAGCATCTACCAATAACTGCTCTAATTCTTGCAAAAATTGAGCATAATCGCACTCCAAGGCGCTGGGACGCACGCCAACTATGATATGCCAACCGGGTGTCAGTCGCGGCAATAATTGGCGCAAAGCCGCTCGTATCTGCCGTTTCAGCCGATTACGGATAACGGCTTTTTTACTGACTTTTTGGCTGACAGAAATACCGATGCGAGTGGGGGGTAGATCGGGAGGATTGA
>CAKZMA010001526.1 GCA_937127375.1 uncultured Coleofasciculus sp.
ATTTGATACTATCCTCTGCTTTTATGTGTTAAATGTTCTCTTTGCTGAAGAACAGGCAACTGTGTTGATGAACGTTTCGCATTTATTAAAACCCGGTGGAAAAGCCTATTATGCTGTGAGGCGCGATCTGAAAAAAGAAGGATTTCGAGAACATTATATTCATAAAAAACCGACGTATCAGTGCATTGTTAAACTTCCATTCCAATCCATTCACCTAGACGAGTATTGCGAACTTTACGAATACGTTCATTATAACTATCAAAGACATTCGCAAAATAAGTGCATCTTTTGTAACCCTCGCAGAAGTTTACGAATTCTGACTGAATCAGCCACAGCTTATGCCATGTTTGATGGGTATCCAGCTAGTAAAGGTCATGTTCTGGTGATTCCTAAACGTCATGTTGCCAATTATTTTGATTTGGACTTTAAAGAACAATCAGCTGGCTGGTTTATGGTTAACAAAGTCCAAGAGTTTTTAACGGAGCAATTTCATCCCGATGGGTTTAATGTGGGATTCAATGTGAATAGAGAGGCGGGACAAAAGATGATGCACACGAGTATTCATATTATCCCTCGTTACCAGGGAGATGTTATCGGTAAAAAAGGTGGCATCAGATATGCAATTCCCAAGGTCACAAGTCACAAGTTTAACCGGACATGATATCAGATGTGGATTTAGGCGATCGTTGAATTTTTAAGAATGAATAAAAACACTTTATTGAAGAAAAAATATTTTTTTGTCAAATTTTTATTGAGAAAATAAACCAACACACTAATAATTTTGTATAATTAACATCTAAAGGAATCTGAAAAGTCTTCTATATCTTTATAGATCTCTAGAATGTCAAACTCCTCTTTTTTGATTGCCAAATTTTGCAGACCATATAATACTTGTCTCCAAAAACCTCCGATCAGACAAATACGAATACTTGGCATTGTCAGTGTATAACGTAAGCACCAAGTAACACATAGTTCATCAACTGTACCAATACTTCCATTTTGAATAACAAATAATTCACTGCTTTGTATTAAAAGCCTAAGTCTATCAAATAAATCTTTAGCTTTGATTTCTTCAGTAATAAATTGGTTCGCTGGTTTTGGATCAAATGAGGCGTTGGTAATGCCAATACATTGACCTCCAGATTCGACAACACCTTTAGAAACTGCTTCCATTAAACCATAGTACCCTCCGTTTTTCACTGTATAACCTTTACTAGCAAGGTACTTACCCAGCTTAATACCATCCTGGTAAATAGGATCATCTACCGTGAATTCAGATCCACCAAAAGTCGTTGCATATTTTTTCATAATGAGCGTACTTGGGATAAAACGTAGCTTCTGTATTTTACTAAATAAGACAAAAGTTTTAAATCTTGAAATATTCCGGTTTTCTGCATTTCTTCTAAAGATATGTGTCCTTCAATGAAGAGGTTAATAATGTCAAAGTGAGTAAAGCAAGAGAAACATTTTTGTTCTTCTCTTCTAAGAACCTTTCTCACAGAAGGATGACCTAAATCTGGTGGTAATACACAGTCTCTTTCAAAAATGTTCTGGTGATTATCAATTATCCCACAAGGACACAGTGGGCGACTACCATCCTCGCATCCATACAGACCTATGATAGGTAAAAAGCATGTATTATTTTTTCGACCCTTTACAGTCTCTATGAGAGCTTCCATATATCCTTTTGGAGGAATTGTTCCTAAAGGAAAAGCATCTTTTAAGTGAGATAATATGGCGATATTATTGTCAGTATTAGATAAGTAGTATTCAGAAAATCTGACTGGAAAAGGAATGATAGTAACTTGAGGGAAATGATGAAAAAGATATTGACAAAACTCTGTTAAATACCGAATATTATAATCGGTAAGTACACAGCTTATCTCCAATCTGAATCCTTGTTCATACAACAATTCTACAGTTCTTAAAACTTTCTCAGTGTTTCGAGTAGCTTCTTTATAGCGCAAAGCATTCGCTTGAGTTATGTGTCCGTCAAGTGAAATTTGAAAACAGAACTTATTTGGATCAAGCTTTTCTAAGTTCTCCCGTTTTATAATAGTGCCATTAGATACAATAAGGACTTTTTCAAACCTTTCTGAAACTAAAATTAATTCATCAATAACTTCAGGTAAAATAAAAATTTCTCCACCTGAAACTTTCAACAGATATGAGTCAGATTTTTCTAAAATGTGGGAAATATTTTGCCTTAGATCACTGACAGAATAATCAAAGTGTATTGTTTGACCCTTCTGTCGTGAAAAAATTTGGTCGCCTCTGCGAAAGGTTTCTAAGTTTCCCAATGTCAACCAGCAATATTGACAACGTAGATTGCAAAGCTCAAATTCTACTTCGAGTGATGTTAAAAAAAATTCTTTCATTGTTATGTCCTTTTGTGATGGTTTCTGTAATCTTCAATATACTTATGTCCACCTTTCTCATACATTCGGTGAATGCTATGATTATGAACATAGTATTCAGCCGTAACTGGATCAAAGAATTGATAAACCTTATAGCACTTATTCATCCGCAAAAACAAATCTAGATCTTCTTCAAAGACAATATTTGAATCAAACAAACCAACAGAAAGGCAAAACCTCTTATGCATTACCATAAGTGGTAACACGCATCCTGTATCGGTATCTGCCAACTCACCATGATATATTTTACGTGATGAAGGTTTGATGTCCCATACAGGACCAAACACAAGATCGACCTCATGTTCTTTAATAATATTATGGCGAACCTCAAGATGATTTGCAAGATATATATCATCAGAATCTAAATAAGCAATATAGTCACCTTTTGAGTGTTCTAAACCTTTATTACGAGCGCAGCTTGAACCAGAATTGTCTTGATAGATGTAATGAATTCTGGAGTCTATAAGAAATTGACTGACTATGCTCTCAGTAGCATCTGATGAGCCATCATTCACAACAATAAGTTCCCAGTTTTTATATGTCTGATACTGTACACTCTGAATAGCACGAGCGATAAATTGCTCGTGCATAAAAGTAGGCATAATAACCGATATCATTGTCCCCCTATATCCCAATTAACAGTATTAGTGTGCAAACGGGTACGTGCATAACTAGGTGACTTTGTGACTAAAGTTGCCTCAAACACATGCAGAGAAGAAAGATGCATAAAATTCAACACAAACTCGCAAATATCGCTCATCAGAAGCATATCTAAATTTCCTTTTGCATCTTTAATAATAGTATTTTCATTTTCGGATTCTGCAATTTGACCTAAATATAAGTTACTTACTTGAAGTCCATTAATATGTTCTTCTGAAGCTAAGGAGTTTGCAAAAGCCTCCATAGCAGCTTTTGTCATAGTGTATAAAGCATTTCCGGCTTCCATACCGGATTTTCTATTAACCCAGTCAGCCAAAAAGTTAACTAACACAGTTTTTTTAGAACGTCGAATTAGAGGAATTAAACTTTTAATTAAGAAAGCTTGTCCTTTAACATATGCATCAATCATAAAAAAGAAATCCTCTGTTTGGCAGTCATACGTTGTTCCAACGTATGAACCACCAGCAACATTAAGAATTAAATCGACGGAGTTTAAGTATAGTTGAATTTCTTTAACTGCTAGCTGTACTTGATTCATTTCTGCTAAATCGCACACAACAATATAAGTTTGACAGTAGCTCTGTACATTTAACTGCACTTGCCGAAGCTTCTCTTCTGTACGTGCTAAAAGTACCATACACTCAGCATGTGGTGCAAAATAGTGCGCTAGACTTTTTCCAAGCCAGTCACTTCCGCCGATAATTACTATGTTTGACTTATTCATGAGTTTAGATTGTCTGATTGAATGACATAATTACCTATGAAAAGAGCATCTAAATTAGTTTCTCTGAAGGTATCTATAGCATCTTCTGGTGTATTTACGATTGGCTCTTGAGATCCATTGAAAGAGGTATTCATTAAACCAGGGATTCCTGTTAATGTATAAAACTCTCTCACTAGCTTAAGAAAATGCTCAGGTGTTCTTCCTTGGTGAATGGTTTGTACACGAGATGTGCCATCCACATGAATAGTTCCAGCAAAAAATAATTTACTAGCATTAGATACAATGGGAAAACCAAACAGCATAAACAAACTCTCTTTGCAATTTTTGAAGAAAACCTGAGAAAACTCCTCTAAAACTACAGGAGAAAAAGGACGCCATATTTCTCGTAGTTTAATCTGCTGGTTAACTCGATCACGAATTTTGATGGAGTCAGGACGGGCTAATATACTTCTTGCGCCAAGCGCCCTAGGTCCAATCTCAGCTTTTCCTTGAAACCAACCAATGACTTTATTATTTGCAATGTACTGTGCTGCAACCAGTTCAGGCTTTTCTAAGTATTGAAAGTGAATATTTCTGCTCTCCAAGGCTTTTCTAATATATTTATTGTTATAATAGGGACCAACATATGGAAAATCTGTTAACTCTATCTGGCTAAAACCGTTTTGCTTAGTAAAGTATACTGCAGCACCAAGAGCAACACCAGCATCATGTGACACGGGTTGTACAACGATTTTCTTAGCTGGAAACTTTTGTAGTAAAGAACCATTACTTTTACAGTTTAAGCCAACCCCGCCAGTTATGATAATCACTTCGTCTTTTTGACTAAGGTAAGTACGAACCAGAGACTCTATTGCCTCCTCCAAGCTATGTTGTACAGATGCCGAAAAATTAATAGCATCAGAGTTTAAATGGAGTTTATTCCGCTTAAGAAAATCAATTTCTTTGTGGGCTTTAGTAGCTCCAGGAATTTGTAGATTGGGGCAAGAGGCTTTAAACTGAGGAATCCAGAATTTATCAACTATTGACACAGCATCATCTAAATTTTCATAATCAATTCCTATCTGATTCGATGGTACTGGGCTAGAAAATTTTCTTGCGTTGTTGCTCTTCCAATAGTCTATAGTAGGCTTTCCGTAGGAAGAGAGTCCCATGAACTTACCAGTTCCCGACAAACCAAATCCAACATAACTAGTAGCTGCTTCATAGTAGTAACCAAGAGAATGTCGAGAGTCGAAAGCATCTAGCTTCTCAAGAGAATTATCTTTGTGGCGAAAAATACTTATTGAGTCTTTTTCACCCTGACCATCAACAACAACAACTAGACTTTGCCGAAATGGTTCTAATATAATCGTGCTATAAGCATGTGCTAAGTGATGCTCCAGAAATACTACTTTCTCCAAAGGAAAGAGATCAGGGGCATGAAGATCAGTAAGTAGTTTTCTTGCGAAATCAACAGCACCAATTTTAGGAGACGCAAGTTGACCAAAATATGGTAAATCCCATCCTACAGCAACATAATCCAAATCCCCCCAGTCAATACCACCTGTTTGCAAACACCATCGTGTAGCAAAAGCTGGAACTGTATGTGGTGCATGTTTTACTCTAATAAAACGCTCTTCTTCGACTGCTGCTACAAGTTGACCATCTACAATTAGACATGCAGCCGGATCGTGAAACCAATCTCCCCAACCATTAATTCCAATGATTTTCATAATGCTAATTTATAACATCTAAAAATAAGTTGTGAAATTTATCTGAGATACTCTTTGGTAAAAAATTATTAGCTCTTTTAGCTACAGATTTGGACTTCTCAAGATAAAAAGAGCTATCCATTAGTAGCTTGATGATAATATGTTGAAAGTCTTCTTTATTGGAAAAAAGTAAGTCATTATCTTCTACGATTTCAGGCATTGCACCGCTGTTGAAACATACTACAGGTTTTCCTCTCGACATCAAGTCAACTATAGCCATCGACCATAGCGCTCCACTTCTCAAGTGGCTAATTCCAATATCTACTTGAGTAAGAGCTTGGTAATAGGTTTCTTGTGTTGAGAAATGCCGAATCTTAACAAAGGGCAAACTTTCTAGATATTTGCGTATATCGGTTGGGCTTGGGTCAAGTTGATTTCTGAAGGTAGAACGCTTATCAGTAGGATCAGTGACAACAAGAATAAACGGAATTTTATCGTTTAGTTCTTTAAGATAATCGAATATCTCACAACCACCATAATGAGTATACAATCTATGATTGTAAATGAGAGTCGGCTGTCTAAGATTTTTGGTAGAATTACTAATAGAAAATATACAAGATTGCTTATAGTCTTGTACTGGAGGAGGAATAACTTCCATAAAAATATCTTTGGTTTGAGAACCTGCAGCAGTAAGGAAAAGACGTTTACCAAATTGACTACCAATAATATTGGCATCAGAGACAAGTGCTGACTCTAGTTGCCTCTTCCATATAGCTTGCCCTGCACCAAATAAGTTTTGACTGGGATCGAATTTTATATTTCCTTCTTCTGAAATGCCTTGAATAGCTAAGTAATGATAATAAGTGATGCAAGGAATGCTTTTATTCCAAACTTCATAGAATAAAAGCTTCAAAGCAAGTGTTAATTCACTTTGGTTTATTAAAGCAATATCAAAAGGTTTAGTATGTGTCAGGAGTAGTTTTAGTTTTTCCCACTCTACGCTCATCCTAACTCCAAATTTACTATCTGAGAAAGGCAGAAAAATAGGCTGAATAACCTCAGGTAAACAAGGCATTTTAGGAGGACCAACTAAGCTTACTTCATAACCTTTTTGTGCAAGATTATGAAGGAGTAATCTCTGGAACACATATCCACTATCTGCTTCCAGATTAGATATATTGCTAACATTTAAAAAAGACAATATTCTCATTGAATAGACCAGATATTAATTTCATTTAAAATTTGTTTTTCTAAATATAAATCCTCCGTTGCAATCGCATCAAATAGTCTCAGCAGATATTCTTTTGCCGCTTGCATTTCAAATTGATCTAGACCTTTTGTCTGAAGTACTGGCTTACTCCCATCAAACTGATCATAATCCGAAGAGACAATCCAATTATGTTCTACGGCATCCTTGTACATCTGGGTTCCCCAGTAGTGGACTGGGAAGTTAATACCAATACTTTGGGGACGACATAAAGAAATCAAATTGGCAGTAGCAACAATACTCATGCGTGTTTCTCCAGGAAAACCAACCATTAATAGAAAAGCAATGGCGATTGTAAACTCTTTGCTCCACTGACTAATATTAAGGAGTACAGCATCGGTAACACCGCGCTTTAATTTTGTAAAGCGTAATTCTGGGTCTCCAGATTCAACACCAATATTTACTCCTTTACATCCAGACAATGCCATTATTTGCAGTAAATCACGACTTAATCGATCAGCCCGAGTTTCACACCACCATTCAATTTTTACGGCAAGTTTTGATATGGCATAAGCAATTTCTAATGCCCTATTTTTATCTAAAGAAAATACTGGATCACGAAATAAAAAACGTGTATATCCTAAAGAAATAGCATCTTTGATTTCTGCTATTACATAATCTACTGATTTTGCTCTCCATTGTTTTCCTTGCACAAGAGGGTAGGGACAGTAATATGAGCAGGCATACGGACACCCTTTACTAGAAAGTATGGTAGTGCATTCTCCTAGCTTTGGATAATAATATTTTTGATCCTTTACAAGCTGTCTTTCGGGAAAAGGCAGAGCTTCTAAATTCTCTATACCTGCTTTCTGGTTGATTAAAATAGCGCCATCTACATAAGATGCTGTACCCCGAATATCTTGCCCCAGCAAAATATCTGCCAGGTTATCATAAACTTCTGAGATCAGACACAAGCTAAAATTTGCTGTTGAAAATATCTTTTTCAGAACGGAGACATCATGCGTATATATTTTGGCGACAACTGAGATGCCAAGACTAGTTAATTTTCTCCCAAATTCAATGTCAGTAGATAAAGTGGGAAGCGATATCTCAACAATTGCAAGGTCAATATTGCAATGTTGCACTCTTCTTAAAACTTCATTGTCAGAAATATCTTCTGCTTGAGCATCCAATAGGAAAACTTTGAATTGTTTTTTAATACAAGCAGCGAGTTGCAACAAATCGAGGGGTGGAAGTATGTACGAACAGTCTTTGTTTCGTGTAGATTCAAACCCAAGTCCACTAGCATATTCTCTAATGATATACTTATCACATACTGGTGGAACAATAAAACACACACAAGAATCAGTATCTATCATAACGAATTGATTCTCTATTTCTTTGACTGAACAGTTTTACACTGAATCGTACTTCCTCTTTTTGTTGGAGGCGGTTAGTGATCCCTTTGTTTGTGGTATGCCATCGATATCGATAAAGCACCCCATTTACTCTCTGAAAAATAAATCCGGCTTCTGCAAGTCGCAGTACAAGATCAAAATCTTCTGCATATTTATACCTTGTATCGTAGCCATTAATTTTAAGCAAAGAGGCTATTTTATATAATCGGACATGACCAAATGGTAAGAAGTTGTTTGCTTGCCCAAGTCTGTCATGTAATTTGATTAATCGCTGTATAGCATCTTGAGGGCTAGTACAGTCAGGATTTTGAACTATTTTCTGTTCTTGTCCTTGGGCATCAATGAAAACAAAATCTGAATAGATCAGATCAGACTCAGGGTTTTTTGATAAGCACTGCATAACTCGCGAAACTGTCTCAGGTATAAACTCATCGTCAGCATCGAGACCAAAGACATATTCCGTCTCAATAAGTGGCAGTACATAGTTCCAGGCATCTGAAGTACCTCCGTTTTCTTTCGTGAATACTGTAATCTGATTTTCATAGCTACGAAGAATATCGGCAGTGTTATCTGTACTCCCATCGTTGACAACAATGATATAAATATCATCAGAATAACTTTGCTCGACTACACTATCTATAGCATTTTGTAGAAATTTACTCCCGTTATAAACAGGAATTACTACTGTCACTTTCATCCCTGTGAAACTCCTAGAAGAATTTTAATCGCTAATGCTTTTTAGACTAAAGTAACAGCCGCCTAGGTTGGGTCAGCTTCAGCCAATTCACTCTACTCTAGCGTTAGCAAGCGTAAATATAGCAATTAAACTCCACAATCTTTCTTCAATGACCTCATTAAACTGATTAACTAAACTGGCACAAACTATGATACACGATCTTTAGACTGAAGTTCCCACTGTCCAGATGTACTACAGGGAGCTAAACCCCTTACTCCGCAAGCGTTTTAGCAATTTAGATTCCTCATTCATACCCCTGTATTTTTAAGATTTTCTTAAATTTTCTGGGCTTTCTTCTCATACGTCCAGTTTTGCTGACGGTAGACTTCCGCAACAACCAGTAAACTCTTATATTGATGATGACTAAAACCCTCAAGTCTAGCCCCTGCCTCGATTAGCTGGTCTATAATCCCAAGATAAATACAAAGGAAATCAAAAATAATAGGGCAATACGCCACTCAATGAACCAAATCACCACAAAAATGCCGCATACCCGTGCCAGTTTGGGAATCAGTTGTCCGGCAATTTCGGGATAAGTCCAGGTATGATTGGCAATACCTTTTGCGAGTCGTCCGGCAATTCGCCCGGGGTTATTTTCATCATGGAATTCTAAAGGGAGAGTGAGAATTTTGCGGATGGCATTTTCTTATT
>CAKZMA010001527.1 GCA_937127375.1 uncultured Coleofasciculus sp.
GCTGGGGGAGCTGGGGGAGCTGGGGGAGCTGGGGGAGCTGGGGAAGCTGGGGGAGAAATATATACCCGATCCCTTTTTTTAGGTTCTTGTCACCCCTTGAGATCAACAACTTGAGGATGGCGTTGAATCCAATCATCAATATCACGGCGTACCTGATTGGGAATTTCCCACGGAAACAGGTGAGCTGTATGAGGATAACAACGCCACTCAGATTCTCTTAGATGTTGAGCCGTTTCTTGACTCGATTGAGCGGTAATGTGGCGATCAGCTTCTCCGGCTAATACTAGACTGGGACATTGAATTTGTTCTAAGTCAGCCAGTCTATTGTATCTCGCTTGCAATGCCTGGTTCAGGGCATCAGTCGCTACCTTAGAAGTTTCGAGATAGGCGGAGAAGGCTTTCTCTGCCAAATACTGGTAAGCTATTGCAGTATGGTTTTGGATCAGATAACGATAGAGCGATCGCTTGCCAAAGGTTTCAATGTTCCACCGCCATCCAGGAGAGACACGATTCAAGATAGAGGCGATCCCAGTATAGAGATTATCCTGCCATGCGATCGCAGGATGACTTCCTCTAGGTCGTGCGGCTGTAGCAATCAAAATTAAACCACTCACTCTCTCAGGTAGCCTTAGCGCTAATTCCATAGCGAGAATCCCCCCCAAAGACCAGCCGAGAACCAAACAACGATTGATCTGGAAGCGGTTCAGTAAATCCTCCAAATCTATTAGGTGGTCGCTCATCTGAAACGCTTCTACGGTACGACTGCGACCATATCCGCGCAAGTCAGGAGACAAGGTTTGGAATCGTTGAGATAGGTGGTCAGTAAAAATCGACATACAACGACCCGATCCTGGATGACCGTGCAGGCAGAGAATCGGAAAGCCTTGACCTTGGCAATAAACATGAAGTTGAACAGATTCCGAGATTCTACCTATCGACAACTTGTTAAACTCCTCCCTAAAAGTTCTTGACAAATCCGTGAAATTGCTGTTTACAATCAGCATTGTGGCGGATGACAATTGACATAACGGTTGATTAAGTTCGATTCAAGTTATGTTTTCACAATTGCATCAATTCCAATCCTCCAAATTGACCCACACTCAAAAAGCTTTGCTCAAATTACAATACCAGACTGTACACTCAGCTCATTCAGCTACAGATGATAAGTTCGAGGCATGGCTAATGACCTTAGAAGAACAGTGGACACCGGAAATCGCGGCTTGTCTTCAGGGTAAATTCCCCGATTGGCGCAGCTAGTGCAGTGCGGCGGAGTAGGGGAGGTCAGCAAAACTATGTCCTCGAAGGTCGTGAAGGGTCAAAATTCCACACTTAGTCAGGGCGGGTTTTGCACAAGTGTTACTATCAATCAATAGTCAAGCAGAAAGTCCCTAAACCCGCCCCTACACACTCAACACTTCTCCCGTTAAGTATCAAGTTTTGCGGAAGGAACGAATCGCCAGAATAAGCAGTGTTATGAGAGTCAACGGCATAACAAACAGGAGCATGATCGCGCTAAATTCCTCCAACGCATCATGTTCAGTGGCGTTAAGAAACAAATACATCGTATAAGCGACGTAGTATGCCAGAAACAGAATGCCCTCCCAGCGAGCAATACAATAGCCAGTAAAGAAAATTGGCAAGCAAGCGACAGCTACAGCAATCATGACAGGAATGTCAAAATTTAAAGCAGGCATTGATACAGCTATGCCGTCAGGCGCAACAATACTACACACTCCCAACACCAATAGGAGATTAAAAATATTACTGCCAACTGCATTACCAACTGCAATATCCCGTTCACCTCGAATACCCGCAGCAACTGACGTGGCAATTTCTGGTAGCGAAGTCCCAGCAGCAACAATGGTTAAGCCGATAATCAATTCGCTTATCCCAAATGATTGAGCAACATCTACAGAACCCTTAATCAGGTAGTTTGACCCCACTACCAACATTCCTATACCGACAATAATTAATCCTAGGTTGAGTAAGATCTGATCTATTCCTCGGCGAGAGCGCTGATTATTGCTTTCTGATGCGCCTTCCTGGGCTTGGCTTTCTAGACGTCCTTGGTACAGGGTAAATAAAGTGTAAGCGATCGCTCCCATAACCAAGAAAATCCCATCACCCCGACTCAGTTTACCATCCCACCCCATTAACCATACCAGAAATGATACTCCAGTCATTAAAGGCGCATCAAGTCGCACCAATTGTCGCGAGACAATCAGCGGAGCAACGGCGGCGGAACTGCCTAGAATTAGCAAAATATTGGCAATGTTGCTGCCAACAACGTTACCAATGGCAATATCTGCTTGTCCCGCGTAGCTAGACTGTACAGATACGGCTAATTCCGGAGCGCTGGTGCCATAGGCAACAACCGTTAATCCGACAACTAGGGGTGAAAGTCCAGCGGCTACAGCTAATTGGGATGCTCCCCGTACCAGAATTTCGGCTCCGGCGATCAGCAAAACAAAGCCGCTAATCAATAATAATATAGTGATGGCATCCATCAGGGTTTATCCGGTATGGGAACAGATCAAAGGGTAGGGGTTGATGACGTTAATGTCAAAGTTAGGCTCAGGTAGCGATGCCTCTACTAATCAGAATAACTCAGAATAACTCAGAATTAGACTTCCTTTGGGAAAACCTATTCCAGAATTCAATGATTGTTGGCTAAATTTTCCTGATCAAGAAATTGGTTCAAAATTCTCTTTATGAGTAAACAGAAGCAAGAAAATGAAGGACTAATTCCAATAGTCTTTACCACTCAACTTGTTGATAAAAATTTATACCCAAGCATTTGTTACAAGTACAAGTTTTCACTCAAAAAAATCATTGTAACATTTCCCACGTATTTCGGTGTAACATTTCCCACGTATTTCGGTTTTTGTTCCCTGTGACACACCGAGCGAAGTCGAGGTGTTCCCTATTCCCTGTTCCCTGTTCACTATTCCCTCAATAACTTCTGCGCTGTCCGCAGAATTTGACCCGCTAGAATTGCCGCACCAAAACCGTTATCAATATTCACGACACCTACTCCTGGCGCACAAGAATTAAGCATGGTTAAAAGAGGAGCAAGTCCGCCAAAACTTGCACCGTAGCCGATGCTCGTAGGAACTGCAATAACTGGAGAATCAGCTAAACCCGCAACAACGCTAGGTAACGCTCCTTCCATCCCGGCTACGACAATCAGCACATTGGCTTCAGCAATGACCTGTTGATGACTCAGCAAGCGGTGGAGTCCCGCTACACCCACATCCCAGAGACGCTGTACCTGAAACCCACACAGTTGAGCCGTAACTGCTGCTTCTTCAGCAACCCATAAGTCAGAGGTTCCTGCACAAATAATTCCTATCGTTCCTGGAAAATTGGATGGAATCGTTTCCGGCGCGATCGCACAAATCCGGGCAGTCGGATAATAGTGGATATCAGGGACTGTAACTTGGAGTTGGGCAAACACATCAGGCAAGATGCGAGTTGCCATCACCACTGAATTACGTTGTCGCATTGCTGCCATAATTTGAGCAATTTGGTCAGGTGTTTTACCTAAACCCCATATTACCTCTGGAAAACCTGTTCTCAAGGTGCGGTGATGGTCAATTTTAGCAAAGTTGCTAACGGGTTCAAAGGTGAAATGTTTCAGTTTATCTAAAGCAACTTCTGGACTGGTTTCGCCAGTAGCCACTGATTCGAGCAACGTTTTTATGGCTTGAGGTTGAGTCATGATTCATTCAACTATTAAAGTGTTATTAGTTTTTTAAACAACAATACAACTAGGATTAATGAGTATTTTATGCTGTATTTACATAGATCATTTTAACTTAACCTATAGCGATTTTTTATTATAGTCAAATTACGCGGAGTGCCCCGATGATAACAAACCGACCGTAAAGTTTAGTTCGGTTTCCATAAAATTCCACATTAATCAAACTCCTATCTTTACGCTGTCCCTTGAATCGACAGTACAGATTTTTACTTTGACCCTGAATGCAGCTATAGATTTGTTGTTCAACAAACTTACGATTGTCTAGGCATACGAGTTCAAGAACAGATTCTAATGAGATCAGTTCTCCAAAAGTATAGCCAAAAGTTTCGGCTAATCTGGGATTGACGTATAGAAAATTCCCTTCTCCAAACAGGATGTACATGCCAATTCGGGAAAATTCTTTCTCGCTGAAGGATTGAGTTACACTTTGACGAGATGGAGCGGTTGTTTTCTGTTGAGCCTGCTTTAATTCTAAGTCCAGTTCTTGCTGCTGACGTTCATGATAGAGTCGAGCATTGTCAAGCACCAATGCCATAGATTCTGCTGTGATTTGCATTAGATGAGCCGATTCCGGGCTAAAGTGTCCGGGTTGTGAGTGGGTTAATGTGAGAATTCCTAAGACTTCTTTACCCATTAAAATCGGAACGCCAAGGGCGGAGCGAACGGTGTAAGGTTGATTGGGTAAGGTCAACCAACGCTCGTCCTCGATCGTATCAGTAATGAGTCCCAGTTTACGGTGACGATAGACCCAACCCGCTAACCCTTTATTCAACACTTGACCAATCAGCCGCTGCTTTTGTCCTCGTAGCGTCGCACCACGAGCTAGAATACTTTCGGTGACAACGCCATGGGTATCAAGTAAGAACAAACTACTAGATTCGGCACGAGTTAGCTTGGTGCCAATGGTCACAATTTGTTGCAACATGGCTCTAACCATCAGTGTCCCCCTCGCCGCTTGCAAGGTTGTGGCAAAGGTTCTCATGAGCTGATGTTGGGCATCAAACGCCATTTTAGTCATTTTCAGTTTAATCACTTGTCGGCGTAGGGATGCCACTTCCGCCATGAGTTGTTCGTAGGACTTGTTGCGATCGCTCATTTATACCTCTATCCATTCAATGCACCTGCACTCAAATTCCTGTACGATTTCCCCCTCTGCTAGGGAGAAAGCCATAAGACAGACTCACTCCCTTGGTTTGGGGTAGAATTGAGGGTGTTCTCTAACCTCTACCAGAATTTGCTTAATCTCCCCAATAATGAGTTTAGGCGAGTTGTTGCTTACTCTGGTCAAGTTTGTCATTTTTTTGTTCAGCTTTCCATGGGTTGCAGATGAAGTCCC
>CAKZMA010001528.1 GCA_937127375.1 uncultured Coleofasciculus sp.
ACCTGGGTTGATGCTATTAACGGTTTGACCACGGGTTCAGTAAGACTAGATAACAGTATAGTCGGTAGCCTTGCCCAAGATCGCATCGGTAGTGGTGGTGTTACCGCCCTGACTAACGGGAATTATGTAATTAGCAGTCCAAACTGGAACGATAACAGAGGAGCGGTGACTTGGCGAGATGGTACTCTGCAAACGGGCAATGAGCAGGTTCGTGCGACTAATAGCTTAGTCGGGAGTATAGTAGGTGATCAAGTTGGTAATGGTGTCCCCCCGATGGGCATTGTTCCTTCTCCGAGGATTGAAGGTGTTATTGCCCTTGCCAATGGCAATTATGTCGTCAGCAGCCCCGACTGGAACAATAATCAGGGAGCTGTCACTTGGGGCGATGGCACAACCGAGATTATTGGTGTGGTGAGTGAGACTAACAGTTTGGTTGGGACTCCAGCCTCCTTTGATCGGATAGGTAGTGGCGGTGTTACAGCCCTGAGTAATGGGAATTATGTGATTAGTAGCCCAGAGTGGAACAATAACCGGGGCGCTGTTACTTGGGGCGATGGCACAACCGACATTATTGGTCAGGTAAGCGAACTCAACAGTTTAGTGGGAAACTTGGCGAATGACCAAGTGGGTAGTGGTGGCGTTATTGAATTAAACATTCTTCATTATTTGGTCAGTAGCCCCAACTGGGATAATCAAGGAACAGATATTGGGGCAGCGACTTGGGTAGATGGAATTACTGGACAAACTTGGGATGGAACGAATAGTATCAGCGATAAAAATAGTATTATTGGTCGTCAGTTGAATGCTGGTTTGGGTACAGTTGTTAATGACCCAGTTAATCAGACGTTTTGGGTACAATTTGCTAACGAAGGTAATGGTAGAGTAACCGTCGGCGTTCCCACAGATCTAACATTTGCTAATGTCGCCGGTGCTTCGGTAACGTTCTCTCCCTATTTTTTACAACGTACTCTAAATACGGGTACAGCCGTTGTGCTGCAAGCCAATAATGATATTACTATTACTATTACTCCCGATAATCCCCTGATTATCAATAATCCTAGCGGCAATGGGGGCAATCTCACGTTTCAAGCCGGACGCAGCATTATGATTAATGCTGATATTTTTACAGATAATGGTGATTTAAATCTAATTGCTAACGAAACTCTGGCAAATGGAGTGGTTGATGCCCAGCGAGATAGCGGTAAGGCTGACATCGTATTGGCAAATGGAATAGAACTGGATACAGGTTCGGGAGATATTAATATTACTCTGGATACAGGTGATGGTTTAACCCATAATCAAAGCGGTAATATTACTCTAGACGGTAATATCAATACAAATCACCTGACGATTGAACATAAGGGCTTAAGTGGCGAGGTAATTATCGAGGAAACTGCTAATTTTGACGTGATGGGTAATCTCACGATCTCTAGTCGTACCTTGACTCTCCCGGACACTATTGAACTTAACCTGGAGGGCGGATTAGAATTAAATATCACCGAAGCGGTGGAGTTAGCGGGTCAAATTACGACGAATGGCAATCTAGAATTAAATGCACCGATTACCCTAACTGGCGATACTGTCTTTAATACAGGTGGTGCGGGTACTATTCTATTTAATAACACGCTTAACGGAAATCATAACCTCGAACTGTCTGCTGGTACGAATAGTATTACCTTTGATCATCGCATTGGCTCTATTAGCCCACTGGATAACCTGACGATTAATGGGGGTTTAAATCTCGCTACTACCATTAACTTGACGGGAGGATTTGAGCAAAATGGCACAACTCCAGTGAATTTGGCGGGGAGTATTACTACAACAACTGGCACGATTGACTTGAATGGTGCAGTTACGCTGACGGGTGATAGTCTTCTAAGTACGAATTCAGGCAATATCCTTTTACCTAATCGCATTGATGGTAGTCGTGGAATGGAAAACCTGACTCTAATCACAGAAACAGGTAAAGTTCAATTGCCAGAAACTGTAGGAAGCAATACCCGAATCGGTAATCTAACTATTCTCGGTAATAGTCTGGATATCCCGACAACAGCCCGGATTAATCTCACGGACAATTTTCAACTCAATGGTGCTAATCCGCTGAATTTCGCGGGTGAGGTGACAACAGCGAATGGTACGATTGAATTTAATACTCCAACTATCCTAACTGGCGATACATTCCTGAGAACAAATGGCGGTGATATCCGGTTTAATAATAGGCTCAACGGTAACGGTAGTTTGGCTAATCTAAACCTAGCGGCGGCGGGAATGGGAAATATCGCGTTTGCCGATGGTGTTGGTGAAAGTAACCCACTGGGGAATCTGACTATTTTTAATGCCAATAACTTCACGGCGAATGATTCGATTAGGGCAGCTAGTCTAAAGCATACGACAGGAATTGACACAATTAATCTGCAAGATGTGCAAACGTCTGGAGGTGCGGTTGAACTGGCAACAAACCATACCCTAACCACGGGTAATATTACGACGGTTGGCGGTAATATTCATCTCACCAGTAATCAGGATCGGGTGAATAGCGGTAATCTAAATTCCTCGGCAACGACTGGCGGTAATATTGTAGTTAATGCTGAGGTGAGTATTGATGCAGGAGAAATCAATTCCAGTGGCAATATCGGTGATGGCGGTGACGTGACGCTTGATCCCCAAGACTATATCCAGGTGAGTTCGATTAACGCCCAGGGGGGGAGTAATGGTAGAGGGGGTAATGTTGAGATAGAGAGCGATCGCGTCTTTCGGGCAACGGGTAGTTTTTCCTACAATGGTGGGGAAACCAGCATTTCTACAGCAGGTGGAAATGGTGGCGGCGATATCACGATTCGTCATGGGGGAGCAGGAATTATCCCCTTTGATGTGGGGGATGCCACAACTAACGGCACAGCTGCTGCCATTACCAGTGGTGAGTTTACCATCGCCCCTTTCCAATCCTTTCCTTTTACCCACACTGAAGGTAATATTCAGATTATTAGCGTTGATGATACCCGTGATATCCCAGTTAACCCGGTTGATTTAACCACCGCCGATTCAAATCAAAGTCAATCCCCGATTGAAAAGGACGAATCTGGGGTGATGGAGATTGATAACTTATTCAGTCGCGATTATGAGGAATATTTTGGCAGGGCGAAACGGGCGGGGATTACTTTAGAACAAACCCAAGAAATCTTACGCGATAATGAAGCAGCGACAGGGGTAAAGTCGGCGGTGATTTATGTGGTATTTGCCCCGCAAACGATTACTTCTGTGCCTGAAGGTGCAGATGTTGCGCCCAATAATACCAGTTTATTACGATCGCTAACCCCGCAACCGAGCGATCGCTTGGAGTTAATTCTCATTTCTGCTGATGGACAACCGATTCGGCGATCGGTTAATGTAACCAGAGCGGAAGTTCTGGAAATGGCAGATCAATTTCGTCGCACGGTAACCAATGTAATCGATGACCAGAACTATCTGCCACCGGCTTACCAAATGTATCAATGGTTGATTAAACCCATCGCTGCCGATTTAGCCGCGCAAGACATCAAGCATTTGGCATTCGTTATGGATACAGGGTTGCGTTCCATACCCATTGCCGCCTTGTATGATGGTGAGCAGTTTATCATTGAAAACTATAGTGTTGGCTTAATGCCTAGCCTCAGTCTCACCGATACTCGTTATCAAGATGTCAGAGATGATTCGGTGTTGGCAATGGGGGCTTCAAAGTTTCGGGATAAGGCATCTTTACCTGGTGTTCCCATTGAGTTACAGGTGATTGCTGATCAAGTGTGGCAAGGTGAATCCTTTCTGAATGAAGAGTTTACCTTAAATAATCTCAAGCAAGCACGCCGAAAAGTGGCGTATGGTATTGTGCATTTAGCCACCCATGCCGAATTTCAACCGGGGAAACCTGCCAACTCTTACATTCAGTTGTGGGACAATAATAAACTCAAACTGGATCAGATGTGGCAGTTAGATTGGCATAAACCGACGGTGGAACTGTTGGTTTTAAGTGCCTGTCGCACAGCGTTAGGGGATGAGGAAGCGGAATTAGGATTTACGGGGTTGGCAGTACAATCTGGCGTCAAGTCAGCGTTGGGTAGTCTCTGGTATGTTAGCGATGAGGGGACACTAGGACTAATGACCACATTTTATGAAAACCTTCAGCAAAGTTCCACTAAAGCTGAAGCCTTGCGAAAGGCACAACTGGCAATGCTTAGAGGTGAAGTGCAACGAGAAGGCGATCGCTTAATCACGACTAAGAGTAGTATTCCTCTACCCCCTGATTTTCCGGCGTCGATTAACCAAAACTACAGCCATCCTTATTTTTGGAGTTCCTTTACCCTAATTGGTAATCCTTGGTAATAAGGGAACAGGGAACAGTAAGGGTTTGAGGGCGATTGGCAAAACTTAATACACTGCCGTTTTCTTTTGTCTGATATCATGTCCAGTCAAACACCCCGAATAAAAACGCCTGAAACCCTTATTATTACGGCATTGCAATTATGGGCAATCGTTAGGACATGATATGACTACTTATCACGCTTGGTTTTTCTTTAATTCCTTTAACGTCTGATACATTTCCGGTAACCGATTATAAATCGCGGATACTTTCAAAAATAATTTATGGGGAACAGCGGGAATACCCGAGACAATCGCCCCAGCTTCGACATTATTATGAATCCCCGATTTTGCCGAGACGATCGCGCCGTCTCCAATCTTAGCTTGATTAGCAATCCCGACTTGTCCGGCGAGAATTACCCGATTCCCGACGTTCACACCCCCAGCCAAGCCAACTTGCGCCGCGATCGCACAAGCACCTCCCACTTGACACCCATGACCAATTTGGACTAAGTTATCGATTTTAGTATGACCACCAATCCGAGTTTCTCCAACGGCGGGACGGTCAATTGCCGTATTACATCCCACTTCCACCCCATTTTCTAAAACCGTATATCCTGATTGTTCCATCTTGAACCACCCCTCTTTAGTGGCGACAAAACCAAACCCTTCCGCCCCAATTACCGCACCGCTATGAATCACACAATCTGCCCCAATTTGGCTACGTTCATGAATGGTACAGTTAGCGTGTAAAATGGTGCGATCGCCAATTTGCACATCGGGATAAATCACCACATTCGGATGAATACAAACCCCATTACCAATCCTCACCCTCGCCTGAATTACTACATGCGCCCCAATATAAACCCCCTCCCCTACCTGCGCCTCTGGGTGAATCACAGCGCTAGAATGAATGGACGGTGCAGGTTTCCAGGGTTGATAGAAAAGCGCGATCGCACGGGCAAATAATAGTCGGGGTTCCGATGCACCAATCCAAGCAATACCGCGTTCTGTGGCTTGTCGTTGTAACCCGTCATCCAGGGGTAAAATTAACGCCCTCGCCTCAGTGGTTTTCACCCTAGCGGCAAACTTCGCCCCCTCAATATAGCTGATCGTACTGCGGGTGGCTTGGTCAATGGGGGCGATCCCCTGAACCTCTGGATCACACTCTGGATTAGCTAATAGACTCGTGCGATCGGTGTCTATATGAAGTTTTTCTACCAGTTCACTAAATTTCATCGTCGTCAGGGTTCATCGTTAATCGTTCATGGTTCATGGTTCAGCCATGGACGTTTTTAGCAAAGGATTCAATTAATTGCTAATCGGTCTATTATAGTTAACCGTTACCCTGCCATTGGTTTGATTTACAGTGACGCTGGTTTCTACCGTGAACACATTCGCACCGGGAGGGCGTCCTTTAAAGGTAAATGTTATGGTATTATCGTCGTTCTCTGTATAAGGTGCATCTTGTACCGGACCATGCATCGCCGCTTCAGCCCGATATTGCCTCAATCCACCATTAATCCGTTCAGCCGCTTGTCGGGCTAGATTTTTCGCTCGATTCAGGTCAATGTAATATCCGGGATCTATTTCTGGAGATGATGCAGGCGATCGCGGGGATGTCTGGGCTATGCCATTGACGGCATTCCCGGCAAATGTTATCAAAGTTAGGGCAGAAACTATTAGGATTTTATACATACTTCTATCCTCACAAGTTTGAAGACATAGATTACCTATTATAGCGTTTTTTTTCTAAACATTAGTGCTTGCAAACCTTGAGGGACACAAGCATTGCAATCTTTGTTGTTCAGTTATCGGTGGAGAGGGCGGGTTTTGTTGTTCAGTTATCGGT
>CAKZMA010001529.1 GCA_937127375.1 uncultured Coleofasciculus sp.
TATTTAACCCGTTCCATCTCCTTAACCGCTGGTCCATGGAGAATTTGTCCATCACAGCTAAAACGGGAACCGTGACAGGGACAATCCCAACTCTTCTCAGCGCTATTCCAATCAACAATACAGCCTAAGTGAGGACAAACGGCGGAAACCGCATGAATGGAACCCTTTTCATCCCGATACGCGGCGACTTTGTTTCCATCAATAGTGAGCAGTTTCCCTTCCCCTTTGCTAACATCAGCAAAAGAAGACTTATCTAATCCCTTCAAGCGATCGCCAATCCAATGCTTACCCACGTCCAGATTTTCTTTGATCGAGGTTTCAGAGATAAAGGGAGTGGCGCGAGTGGCGTCATACAGATCCGCCCAGGGATTGGATCGTCCTAAGATCAGATCAGACAGGATCATCCCCGATAGGGTACTCTTGGTCATACCCCAGAGACTAAATCCCGTGGCGACATAAATATGATTGTTGACTGGGGTTAATTTACCAATGTAGGGTAGCTTGTCGAAGGATACCATATCCTGACTTGACCAGCGATACTCGAAGCTATCTATGCCAAACTGGGTGCGACCATAGTCTTCTAAACGCAGATATCGTTCCTCTGTCTGGGTAACTGTACCCGTTTTATGACTTTCACCACCAATCAGTAAGAGTACACCGTCATTGTAGGGCGTTGTCCGTAGCGATCGATAATGCTCACCGATGCCAATAAACATACCATCGGGTGCTTTGGCTGGATCAATCGAAGCGGCGACAATATAAGAGCGTTTCGGATAGGCTTTGGCAAAGAAGAGTCCTTGATCCAGAATGGGTAAATTTGTGGTAACAATTACATCTTTGGCTTTAAGTACCCCCCGGGTTGTTTGAACTTGACAAGGGCTATCTTCATCAACGGTTTCCACTCGCGTATCATCAAACAAATAGCTGCCATTACCGGGAATTGTTTTAGCGAGATGGAGTAAATATTTCCGGACGTGAAACTGCGCTTGATTTTCAAATTTAACCGCTCCAGCAATGGGAAAGGGGAGTGAGGTCTCTTTAACAAATGAAGCGGGAAGTCCGAGTTTGATTGCTGCTTCTACTTCAGCTTCAATTTGACTCAACTGTTCTGGAGAATCGGCAAAAGTGTAGGCACTTTGACGGCTAAAATCACAATCAATCTGTTCCTCTTTAACCAGTTGAGCCACCTGCTCAATTGCCGCCTGATTGGACTCTCCATAAAGGCGAGCTTTGTCTTCTCCCAATTGCTGAATGAGATCGGCATAGATTAACTTGTGCAGGGAGGTTACCTTTGCCGTTGTATGACCACTCACGCCCATGGCAACTCGTTTCGACTCAATCACCGCAACGGTTTTACCCGCACGCTTTAAGAGTGTGGCAGCGGTCAGTCCCGCAATTCCGGCACCAACAATCGCTACATCGACAACAAGGTTGTTGATAAAAGGAGAAAATGTAGACGTTGGCGTTGAATCAATCCAAAATGAAGCAGGTTTTCCAGCAATCAAAGTCATGGCTCTATAAAAATAGGCAGTATTGTTCTACTGTAATGGAGGAGTTGGACGCGATTTCATCTATCTTTGGGAGGAAGAATTTTTAAGGCGACTGTTGATACTCGATCTGGGTTGAGCATCTAAAATGAAAGTTTACGGTTAAAATTGGGGAATAAGAAGCAGGAAGTAAGTTCCAAGAAAGTCCACTTGTGGGTAGTTTTGGGTAAATCTTATCTAACGGAAACTATTGATCTAACGGACAAAGAATAGCTAATGAACCAAGAGCGATCGCACGACTATACCTCGACTCACCCCTCAGCGCCCCGATCACCTGGCGCTGAGAAAACCCAAACGCCCTCTAACCCTACTCATAACCCCACATTGTCCCCAGCCAATCCATCGGAAAAACCCACCTATACAGAAAAGACAACTCGCCTACAAGCCTGGAGTCAGTTGATTAAATCGGTAACACCTTATATTTGGGTGGCGGTGATCCTAATTGTAATTATCCCGTTGATCGGAAGTGGTTTTATTGCCAGTTCATTATCAACCGATGCGGGAAGTTCACAGAAGCCGAAACATGAGATTGTCACGATTGATCGGACTGTAGCGGATCAGGATAAAATCGATCGCGCGATCGCAACCGCGATTACCCATGCTCATCATACAGCAGAACAGTTCGCCTCCGACCAACTCGATGAATGGGTTGATCAACTCATGAGTCGCGTTGATGGCAATTTCCTGGATTGGTATTTTGATTATTTTAATCAAAAGAAACTGGAATTTAGCGCTCCTTTTGTCTGGGTATCTTCAGCCGTCTCCCACTGGATGGATACCACGAAACCGACTCCCAATCAAGCCGTCGCCGAACAAATGACTGAGGCGTTTCAAACAGCATTCACCAAACGAGTTCTCCGACCTAAAATTGCCCAACTCCAACTAGAACATATCACCAGAGATACGGTGAATTTATATATCGCTGACTTAGAAAACAACATTTCCAACATTCAAACTCAGTATCAGATTCCGCAAGGAGAATGGGAGCGCTATTTGGATGATATTGCCGTAACGATTCGAGATACGGAAGGCAATCTGTCTAATTTATCGTTAAAAGTTTTAGTTGGCGGAAGCACTTACTTATTTGCGAAAGCCATGATTCCTGTTGTTACCAAAATTGGCAGTAAAGTTGCCGTATCCTTTGCCGGAAAAGCCTCGGCTAAAATGGCAGCAAAAACAGGCGGCGCTGTAGCGGGTAAATTTGGCGCTCAGTTTCTTGATCCGATTGTTGGCGTAGGAATTATTATCTGGGATGTTTGGGATTATCAGCATACCGTAAACGTTGAGCGCCCTGTTTTACGGGAAGCGATTCGGGATTATTTACAAGAAGTTAAGGCGTCCCTATTGGATAATCCAGACAATGGCATTATGGCAGCGATTTATCAGTTAGAGGGAGGGATTTTACAGTCGGCTTGTAGTAAGGGAACTTTAGCCCTATATTCGGTTAGGTTTCCTGTCGTAAACCCAACCTACGGGATTTTAAAGTCGGTTTAATGGTAAATAGGGAACAGGAAGTAGCGCGTCTGAAAGCAGGTGAAGCTTGGGAAAGTAAGTTAGGTATAAAGATCCCCGACTTCTTCAAGAAGTCGGGGATCTGGCTGGTAACGTAGGTATCACCAAATCGATAATTAAGGGACGATGATCGGAACCAATATCTCCACCAGTGCGAATCTTTAAAACATTGATTTCTGGACTAATCAGACAATGATCCAGAGGAATTTGTAACATTGGCGCACCCTGGGGCCAAGTGGGTAGAATACCAAAACCCGATCGCGCATTTTTCAATCCAGTCTGACGGATAAATTTGCGGTAATAGGGAGACCACATTGTTGTATTCAAATCACCGATGACGGCATGAATAGTGTTAGTTGAGCTTATCACCTTTTCCAGTTCTAAAAGTTGCTGATTGCGCGACTTAAAATACTCCGCATTAATCGGCGGTAATGGATGAGTGGCAATAATAGAAACCGTTTGTCCTTGCCACTGTACCTCGGCAAAAATAGAAGGGATATCATACTCGGTGAACGATTTAATATCCGTATTCCGCAGGGGAATCGCACTGTAGACAGCAATGCCAAAGTTATCAAATCTTGGATAAACCATCTGGTAAGGAAGTAAAGGTTTGAGCGCTTCCAGTTGCTGTGACCAAATTGGATTAATTTCCTGGACAACGAGCAGTTTAGGCTTTTCGGCTTTGACCAAGGAGATAAACTCAGCATAACGCTGGTTATCACTATAGACATTTGCCAGCAACACTCGCAACGGTTGTCCGGAAGGCGTATGGACAGGCGAAAATTGGGGAATATACCAAGGAATAACGTCTACAGCATTAAGAGTTAAACAAAATAAACTTACCAACCACCAAGTTTTTCGTCGTGCTAATAAAAATAAGATAAAAACAATACAACTAAGGACGAAGTATTGCACTTTGAAGTGGGAGAGTAATTCAAAATATCGGTGGAATCCTCCCAGATAAGCGGCTACAGATAAGAGAAGACAAGGAATGAGTCCCGTGAGTCCTAACCCAAAGGCGATATTCTTGATGTCAATTTGTCGGGATGTTGATTGAGAGAACCAGAAGTGTTTCATATCGAGTTGCTGTAGCGGTACAGTATCCTCCCCCTAACCAGGGAAGTTGTTGGAATCTATGTCTCATTGCATCTTCCTTATGCAAAAGGGATTATCCTAGAATTACGGTATGCACAACCTCAACAGGAGGATTTCCAGAAACAATTAGGAAGACTAAGTACCTGGACATAAATCCTATCCGCTATCCGAAGAAATGCTAACCCCCCTCAAATCCTTACTGTTCCCTGTTCCCTGTTCCCTTATCTCAACCCTCAACTTTAACTTTGTCCGACTACTTACAGCCCCAATCCAGAAATCTTCACATCAGCGAAACTACACTGTCATAACCACGTCACAACAAGTATCTACATTGATAAATGTCAGCGATAGGTCATCGTGATTCCTTCCCAAGCAACGGATTCACCGACCGACGCCAGACCCGGTTAATACCTTATCCGTAAATAATTATCACAAAGTCAATGGGGGTGTTAGCCATAGGTAGGAGAGAGTTGATCCTAATTCGGGTTTTCTCTACCTGGAAATGAATTAACCGAACTCCGACAAACTGTAACTGACATCATCCAAATCAATCCTATTTCAACAGCAGAATCATTATGGTATTCAACACGAAAACATCCAACTCTCATGACAGTGACGCTTCCCCGGTAAAAAAAGCCGTCACCTATCTATCCCTGATGTTGCTAGGCGCTGGTGTTTCCTTTGGCGCCAACTCTGTCATCTCCGGGAATCCTCAAGTTTCAGCCAACTCCATCGTTCCCCAATCCTCTCAGGTTTTGGGAGGAATCATTCCTCCAGGTAACCTGTCCACTCCCCAAAACAGCAATTTTATTACTAAGGTTGTGGATACTGTGGGACCCGCAGTCGTGCGGATTAACGCCTCCAAAACTGTGACCTCTCAAGTTCCCGATGCATTTAATAACCCGTTTTTCCGCGAGTTCTTCGGGTCTCAATTTCCGGAACAACCGCAGCAGCGAGTAGAACGGGGAACGGGTTCGGGGTTTATTATTAACACCGATGGGATGATTCTCACCAATGCTCACGTTGTTGATGGTGCGGATCAAGTGGATGTGGTTCTCAAAGATGGTCGCACATTTGCTGGGAAAGTGCTAGGAACTGACCCTGTAACTGATGTGGCGGTGATCAAAGTTGAAGCTGATAATCTTCCCATTGTCACCTTAGGGGATTCAGAACAACTCAAACCTGGAGAATGGGCGATCGCGATCGGTAATCCGTTAGGATTAGATAATACTGTCACCACAGGTATCATCAGTGCGACAGGACGTTCCAGTGCTGAAGTAGGCGTTCCCGATAAGCGCGTCCAATTTATTCAAACTGATGCTGCGATTAATCCTGGTAACTCAGGTGGACCCCTGCTCAATGCATCCGGTGAAGTGATTGGGATGAATACAGCAATTATTCAAGGCGCTCAAGGGTTAGGATTTTCCATTCCGATTAATACAGCGCAACGGATTGCACAACAATTAATCGCCAACGGGAAAGTCGAACATCCATTCTTAGGAATTCAGATGGTCACGTTAACCCCTGAGTTGAAAGAAAACATCAACAAAAATCCCAATTCGGATCTGACTATTGATCAAAGCAAAGGAGTGCTAATTGCAAGAGTGATGCGGAATTCTCCGGCTGACAAGGCTGGATTGCGAGCCGGGGATGTGATTCATAAAATTAATGGTGAGTCGATCAAAGAAGCCGAAGATGTCCAAAAGGTGGTTCAAATGACGCCAATAGGGGATAATTTAACCCTAGAATTACGCCGCGATCGCAAAAATCTTGAGGTAACAGTACAACCCGGTGCTTTACCCACTCAAATGCAGCAGTAAGGTTCATCAAAAATAGTTGTAGAGACGTTGCATGCAACGTCTCTACAGTTCCCGGTGTCAACTCCCTTCAATTCTCTGTTGCACCATTTGTTTAGTTACGGGAGAGGATGTTAAATCCAGAGTCTTGGGGTAGGTTTTCAATATTGTTTCCACCGTCGCCTTCCATAAATCAGAGAGGATTTGACGCCAAGCCTGACGCTGTAGGGTATGGGA
>CAKZMA010001530.1 GCA_937127375.1 uncultured Coleofasciculus sp.
GATTGACAGTCGTATCCTTAACCAATTGGGGGCAGTAGCGATAAAGCTGGCGCAACCAACTCCGATGTGGATGTACCCCACTTCCACCACAGATTAAACCTTGATAAAAATATAAACTCCAGTGTTGGTGTTGAGGGGGTTTAATATCTAAGCAACCTGTAAATTTTTCACTGGCGCAGGAGAAAAGTTGGGTCGCCAGATTCTCAGGATTGACAATTGAACAAGGGGTGAAGGGAAAAGCACCAGTGCTAATAAATTCAGTCCAGTTTTGTGAGTATCCAATTGCTCGCTCGAATTGATCGGTCATAATTTTAGCTTGAACTTCTGGGAATACAGCATGAAAGTGATTAGAGATGACGAAAGCAACTAGCCAAGTTGGGAACAGAGGAACAGACTGCACTTAGTCGTGCTAATACCATCAGACTGGAATAATCAACTGGGACAATTCCATACAGTCTTGTTTGGAGAGCGGCATAAACAACTGGGTTCGTCGGGTTGGCATTTAAATCCAGCGCTTGCCGTTAATATTACAGAATTTGGTAAATTACCCAGATTAGATAAGTTTTTGCTGTCACCGATGGACGTGAGTCAGCCCCTCACTTAGGCGTTGTGGAGATGCACTGCTGTAGGATAGTTCAGGTTTTGTTGTATCTTGGGTAATTATACGTAGACGTTTTGAGAAAGTTGCTTACACTCACTATCGCCTATCTTAATAATTGGTTTTTAACAGATGAGGCTGGAAAGTTTGCCCAGCAAGGATTGCTATTTCGCAACTCATTCAGACTTACTCTGTTTTTATGATAGAGGATGTCACTAGCAATTCAGTAAAGTGAGCATAAAGTTTTTGTAAAGTTTTGTTCACTTTTTCTGGTTTAAGTCATTACATCTTCTTATTGTCGGCTTATCCTCCGCTAATTGCCTCAGCATAATGGCGTAAGTTTACTGCGTATAGCTCTATTGCAGGAAGGCAAGCTATTAACCTCTTAACCATAGGCGTTTCAGCGCCTAATTAGCCCTAATTTTAGGGGAATACCCTTAAGCCATTTGGCTTAGGTATGGAGAGGTTTATTACCCAATCCATCCGTAATTTCCCTGACATGATTAATCTTTATTCCTAGATATTAAGTATTTTTGATTATCAGGTTCTGGCTAAATATATAGCAGTTGTATAGCGCAATTTTATAAAATTAAAGAGAATGAAGAAAATATATCCCACGCTAAAAAACGTGGGATTTTACCAGACGCAAGAGATATGAGACTCGCGAAGCACCAAGAAAGCTAAATGGTTCATCGTTGATTGTTCATGGTTGATGAACCCTGAACAAAGGAACTATACCAGTTGCCGCTTTTGGTGATCACTTATTTTCTGTACAATTCGCCAATAAACTCATCGAGGACTTTCTGGGCAGCTTTGTAGGCGACTGCATTTCTACCGAGATTCAAGTTGCCGAGAATGCGATCGCGAATTGCCTCTAAGTTAGATACTGGTGGAACCTGTTGCCTGAGAGTTCCATTGTTCACCCTCAGGCTGCGAATTCCCCCAACGCTGCCCTCAACTGATCTAACTCTTCTCGAATGGGTTGAATGTGGGCGGCAATTCGTTCATCGATCTCAATCAGATTGGCTTGGGTAATCGGGATACCTAATGACGATTTGATCGCATTGGTAATAAACTCCGTCTGCGTGCAGCCTTCAGCGGCACATTTTTCGCGTAGCGCTTGGAGTAATTCGTTGTCTATGCGAAGATTGATCTGGGTTCGTTGACTCATAGCTTCCTCAAATTTGAAAAACTTTTAAGGTAGCATAGAACTATCCGATAGACAACTGACACCAGTACAAAATACCGTTAACTGCGAAATAATCGTGTATATTGGGTTTCGTGAGCCATGCTAGAGAGCGCTAATCCCCAGGTGCAACTGTGTAACTGTTCATTGTCTTCTAGGCTCAAGGTGTCTTGGCTAGCAAGGGATAGCTGAGGGGCAAGTTCCAGCAGCAGTTGTTGTCCGGCGGTTTGACCCAGGGGAATCAATTTCACACCTGTATTAATTAGATTAGATGCCCAACTGTGTAAATAGCCCAATAAAGCATCCATGAGGTTAATTTGCCAGTACGCGGCTGCAATACCAAAGGCGATCGCATAATTGCAGGGAGTTCCCACTATCCCCGCCACAGATTGAAGTTCCGGTTCTAACTCGACGAGTAAGCGGATCAGAGAATTCCCCATTTGCCAACTTTGCGATCGCAACTCTGATGTTTCCTTCGCCGCACTCGCCCAAGCATTCCAATACTTCAATCCCTCTAAATCTTCAGCCTGGAGACTCTGATAGGCGCGTACCATGATCGCGGCTTCTAAGCGAATCGCTCCATATCTCAATTCTTGGTCAATCCACGCTTTTAATTGTGTTGACTTATCAATCACCCCATTTTCCACCAGAATTTCTAATCCTTCTGAATAGCTATAGGCACCGACGGGTAAGCCAGGACTCGCCAGTTGCAACAAATGCAATAGGTTATCATTTGTCATTTATCATTGATCATTTGTCATTTGTCAGGGAACTCTAGGGCAGGGAAAATGGCAGGAGTCAAGTCGTAACTTTACTGGCACGACTAGACAACTTCACCACTATTTTCTCCAGAGAGGCGACAGGAGATATAATTCCCGATTTTTTGGTAGGAGGGTTCAAAGTATTAAATACCCTGTCCCAAAATCCCTGAATACCATAGTTTCCCTTAAAACTGGTGTGATGCAGATCGTGAAAATCGGATGCAATGAAAAATATAGACAACGAACTATGACCTTCTAGGTTGTAAGCATTACCGATAACAGTCCAAGCCAACAGTTGAGTAATATCATATCCAAATATAAAGATAGGTAAAATATCTGTAATGGTGACTATAATATATTCACTAAGGCTCTTATGACCAGCGACAAAACTTGATGAATCGGCAAACTCATGATGTTTAAGATGTAGTCTCAGCAAAATTTTTCTGTGCAATAACCAATGAGCGACATAAAAACAGAAATCAGCCGCAATGATTCGCATAAAAAACCATCCCAGATTGAGGAATAAGCCATTACCTCTATGTATCTCTGGCGCTAGGTAGAGGATGATTAATGCTGTTATTAAACCCTGAATTTGTCCAATAACAATGCCTTTTGCCGTAAAAGCTGGGAAGGGTTGTTTTTTTACTTTTGTGACTCTTGAATTTAGTTTCTCTCTCAACTGTTCATTCTTTTTGATTACCTTTTCGATGGAAATTCCAATCACATAAAATGAGACAGAACTAACAACCCAGTATAAAAGTACCTGAGTAATAAAATTTAGTTCTATATCGTGCAATATCCAATAAAAAAACTGTTGTGCAATTGCAGAAATTATTGCAACTTTTATGTAAAATTCTAGCTCAAAAAATAAATCAAAAATAATTTGCATTTTTTTACCTTGATTTGAGTTACCGCCCATTAATCATTTAGATGAGGTTTCAAAGAGACTTGCATTCAAATACTATCATGTCTGCTATCGCTCTACATCGACATCCTCCTCGGCGTCTGGGGTATCGCTTGCTTCCCGCAGGGTACGCACGGGGATTCCTCACCACGCCACCTTAAAAAGTTGGTCGCTGACTGGGAGTTACTGTTAAGGTGTAGGATTGGGATAGCGGGCGTGAATCCCATCAATTTCTGCCAAGATATCCTGCTCCAATGTCACCTCAGCCGCACTCAGATTTTCCTTGAGTTGTTCGATGGTGGTTGCACCGATAATTGTACTGGTGACAAACCAACGCGATCGCACAAATGCTAAGGCTAACTGGGCGGGTGTCAAATTGTGCTTATGGGCAATTTCCACATACTCCTTCACCGCTTCGGTTAGATTGAATTTCTCATACCGCCCCCCAAATCCTTGAAATAGGGCTAGCCGTGACTTTTCTGGGATACCGTTGAGATATTTACCTGTCAGCAAGCCAAAGGCTAAGGGACTATAGGCGAGTAATCCCACCTGATTAAATCGACAGGCTTCAGCCAGGTGAATATCAAAGATGCGATTAACCAAGCTGTAGGCATTTTGAATCGACACCACTTGAGGTAATCCCAGCTGCTGGGCAACATGGCAAAACTCACACACACCCCAAGGGGTTTCATTACTCAACCCCAAATAGCGAATTTTCCCCGCTTTAATCAAATCCGCGAATACCTGTAGTTGTTCAGCAATGGGTACGCTATCCCGTTCATGCTTGGGATCATAATCAGGTGCGCCAAACAAAGGAACATAGCGATCGGGCCAATGGATTTGATAGAGGTCAATATAATCAGTACGCAGGCGCTTAAGACTATCTTCTAACGCCTGCTCGATATTCGGGCGGTCAATCCGGTGGTTTTCGCCCCGAATCCAACTCATCCGAGATGTGGGACCCGCAATTTTAGTCGCCACAATTAGCTGATCGCGCTGTTGCTTAACTAACCACTCGCCAATATACTCTTCCGTCTTCCCCTGAGTTTCCGCCCGTCCCGGTACAGGATACATTTCTGCGGTGTCAATGAAGTTAACCCCTTGGGAAATCGCATAGTCCAGTTGCTCTCTCGCCTCTTCTATCGTGTTCTGCTGACCATAGGTCATGGTTCCCAGACAAATATCTGAAACCCGTAGGTCGCTTTCCCCCAGTTGTTTGTACTCCATACCTGATTATTAAATAATTGTCATCCTTCTATATTAATACAAAATATTAAGACACTATTCAACTCAAGGAATTATTAATTTTTCTTGAGTCGAGGTAAAATCTTAATTATCATCGATTAATATTTTATTATTATCAGATCGAATAAAAATACGCAAAGGTTAGTTCTATGCCTCTTATTACAGCCGTTCGCTCTTTTTTAAAACATCCCCAAGCCATTCCTAAAAACATTTTTCTGCGCCTACCAAAGACGATTTCTCCCGAACCCCATATTTTTGTATTTGGTGCGCCTCGCAGTGGCACAACCCTGATGAAATTAATTTTAGGCGCTCATCCTAATTTGAGTAGTTTTGGGTATGAAACGGGCTTGTTTATGTACCGGGATATTTATGGGTTTACTTATGAAGGATTTACAGCTACAGACATAACAAATTTAATTAAACAGTCTCCAGATATTGTGCAATTTTACGATAAATTCACTCAACAGATCACGCAACAAACAGGAGGTCAGCGTTTTATTGAAAAAACTCCCCAGCATGTTTTGAGGCTGAAGTTTTTATTAAAGCACTTTCCTAACGCCAAGTTTATTAATATGTTCCGCGATGGTCGAGATGGTTATTGTTCAGCGCGTCATCACCAAAATGTTCCCCAAGGAAAGAGTATCGTCCGCTATGCGTCCTACTGGAAAAAATGTGTAAACGCGAGACTAAACCAGGGAGAGAATGACAATATTTTTGACGTTAAGTATGAAGACTTAACCAATAACCCGGAACAGGTAGTTAGGCAAATCATGAATTTTATTGGAGAAGAGTATGATGCCAGACAGATTGAGCCTCAATACTATTCCCAGAACACAATCACTCAAGATACTCGTCAAGAGTTTCGCAAACTATCCAAATCCATTGATCAGTTGAGTCAAGGGCGCTGGAAAAAAGAGTTAACTGAATCTGAGGTAAAGCCGTTTCATGAAATTGCAGGTCGGGAATTGGAAATACTCGGCTATATTCAGGATGGTTTAAAGGTTGGCAAATCCCATTTGTTGAGCAGTCATTGACTTATAGCAAAAGTCGGCTCCGTTTAAATTTATAGTTTAATCCGACTAGGGCGTTGCCAGAGATTGAGGTAACTTGGGTAACACGCGATCGCAAAAAACTATAGGGATGTGAATTCGAGTCACTGAATCGAAATTCAAGACTAGAAACGACTGATTTTTCGTTACACTGAAGTCATAACCTGATTTAAGCAACACCCGACACAACTCACCTGCCAATGACCACTGCGGAAGCTGTTTACCAACTCGTCAAAGCTTTGCCCGAAGACCAAGCCAATATGGTGTTGGCTTTTGCTGAGTTTTTGCGCCTAAAAGTTCAGTCGCGCCCATCCCATACATCACTATTGCTTTCTAACTACTTGGGCATTTTGAAAGACTCCCCCAATTTCAACGAAGATCCCGTCGAAATTCAGGAGGTACTACGCCGTGAGTGGGAGTAAATTTTTACTTGACACCAA
>CAKZMA010001531.1 GCA_937127375.1 uncultured Coleofasciculus sp.
ACACTAGAGGATGCTCAGGAAGAACTTCGAGCGATTGAGGAGCAAACAGGAGTTCGGTCAGCGCTTATCTATGCGTTCTTCCTCCCATCAAATACTTCTCCTGTTGACCCAATTAATTCAGAAGAACCAGATGCAAACGTACTTTGGGAATTGCCTCAGTTAGGACAGGTGAGGAATAACATTGGTCGGCGTCAGTTTCTAAGTGAACAAGAAAAACTCGATTCTGATCAACTACATTTAGTGCTAGTGACCTCTAGCGGACAAGCGATTTGGCGACGGATGCCAGATGCTACATATGAAAAAGTAAGTGAAGAAGTTGGTTTATTCTACCGAATAATTACAGATCGAAAGAGTTCTGATTCTGAGGCTGATGACCATGCCAAACAGTTCTATCAATGGCTAGTTGCTCCGATAGAAAAATATTTACGAGTTAGAAACATTAATAATCTCGTGTTCCTAATGGATCAGACATTACGCTCAATTCCTGTCGCAGCGCTACGGGATGATCAGGGGTTACTTTTAGACAGATATAGTGTTGGTTTAATGCCCAGTCTCAGTCTAACCAGTACTTCCTACGTGGATATAAAGAAAGCTCAAGTTCTTGCTATGGGAGCCTCTGAATTCATTGACCTAGATCCTTTACCATCAGTACCAGTAGAGTTAGATATGGTTGCCGATCAACTATGGTCGGGGACGGGAACAAATTTCCTCAATGATAAGTTTAACAAGGAAACCCTTCAAGATCAGATTTCATCGAGAAAGTTTAGTATTATCCACTTAGCTACTCATGCTCACTTTGAGCCTGGTTCTCTTAGTAACTCCTTTATCCAGTTGTGGGGAAAAGATAAACTACGCCTTGACCAACTTGAGGCACTACAACTGAAGGGCGTGCCTGTTGAGCTATTAGTTTTGAGTGCCTGTAGAACAAGTTTGGGCAACCGACAATCAGAATTAGGATTTGCTGGTTTAGCAACGGAATCTGGTTCAAAATCTGCTTTGGGAAGTCTATGGCCTGTTGATGACAACGGAACACTAGCTCTTATGGCAGTTTTTTACCAGAAATTGAAAGAAACACCCATTAAAGCAGAAGCTCTACAGCAGGCTCAATTAGCTATGAGTCGAGGGGATGTGAGAATAGAGGGTCAACAGTTGATAACACCTGACGGCAGTATCCCCTTACCATCTGATTGGGAATTTTCAGAAGAAAGAAGCTTTACTCATCCCTATTATTGGAGTGGTTTTGCGCTGATCGGGAATCCCTGGTAAGTTCAAAACAAAGAGTGTAAAATATGTTCGTCTCAACAGTTACGATAAAATCAACGCACCAATATTTACTGGACTAAACCTATATCGTAAGTGATCAACCGGACATGATATGATACGATATTCTGTATCTATTCAAGTAGGTCTGTTGGTGTAAGTATTCCATTTGGTGGAACTGACTGTTCGTTCTCGTTCTGTATCTCCAGTTCGTTCAGTCGCTCCTCAATTTCATCCACTTCCTGGGAAGCTGCCGAAGCTTCATACCCAGCTTTTGCTTGGTTCAACAGTTGTTGCGCCTCATCTTTTTTCCCTAGTATCAGCTTCACTTCTGCTAATTTAGCCTGTGTTTTGGCTAAACTGTATGGATGTTGGGAAGTAAGCAGTAATTGAAGTGCGGTTTCATAATTAGCTTCAGCTTGCACATTCAAACCTGATAACCCATAAAATTCACCTAACATTAGATAAATCAAGGGATATTCACTATCTTGAACTGCCATCTCTTGAAGTGTATCAATGGCATTCTTTATGAGCTTTTCATCTTCATATAGACCAGCTAAAGCGATCGCTCTATCTTCACCTTGAGAGTTGTTCTCGATGCTGGTTTTTGTCTCTTTTACTCTCTCGATGACTGTTTTTCTGACTACCTCGAATCCTAAATTACCTCCAGCATCGTTGCGAGAGGATGCACCGTTACTAGCTTCAACAGTTACTAAATATCTTCTTCCCCATTTCAAAGGTTGCTCATTTTCAGGATAATCAATCTCTGTTAAAGTAACCGTCTTCTGCCACAACAACTCTCTAATCTCTCCAATCTCTCGCTCTATTCTTACCGTGTAACTTGTGGCTCCTTCTACTTCATTCCATTTTAGAGTCGGCTTGTCGGTGAGCAGATAGGTCAAGCGAGGACTGATTACGTAAGGAAGCTGAGGATTATTTCCTCCAGGTCTAGAAAGTGTTGCTGTTCGAGTGATTGGTGGAGTGCCAGGACAACCATCGGTTACTAATGAGGTTGTTCCAGGAGGTACTATCCAGGAGCGACCTGTATTACAGATTACTTTAACTATTGCTCCTTCCCCTAGTCGTAGTCGCTCTCCGTCTCCAAGTACTTCACCAATACCTGTTGGACGGAAATCCTGACTTCTAGGTTTAAGCTCTACGTCTCCAGTAGCTTCCACAATACGACTTGCCCCGCTGTTTTCCTCCGTGCGACTTGCAGAAGCATAAAACGTTGAACTAATAATAGTTGTCAACGTAAAAACTATAGTAATCGAGACAAACTTTCTGTATTTCATGATTGTTCTAATGAATTTCGCCTAAATTTTTAAATTTGTTAGCCAATTTACCACACTTGTACCTTAGGTGGGTAGCTATGGTTTTGTCTGGACTTCGGTTCGTTGTATTGCCATATCCGACCAGATAAATTCTTCGGGTAGTGCTCCGTTGTTATAATCAGCACAGCTTTCCCATTCATTGAGAGCCTTCACCATCTCACCTTGTTTTTCTAGAACTATTGCCAGTAAGCAATGAGCAGGAGCCTTATTGTCAGCCAACCTAATTGCTGTCTGAAGGTTCCCCTTTGCTTTATCCAATTGACGAAGTTCAAGCTGTAGCCAACCAAGGTTTTTGTAGTAGGCGTAGTTTAGTGCTACATCATCTTCAGGGATGTTTCGTAAGTTGAGCTGCTGAAATGCAGCTGCCGCCTCCATATATTTCTTATCAAGAATATAAAGACGTACCAAATTGTTAGCAGCATTTTGGTTACCTCCTTGGGCAGCTATTTGGTAATGAGTACGAGCCAGCTCATAATTCTGTGCATCTTCATATAGTAAACCTAAGTGGAAATAAGTTTTTTCATCATCCGAATTGAAAGCAAGTGCTCGTTTAAAAGATGATTCAGCTTTAGCTACATCTACCTCTACACCACTCCGATTGTATTCTTGGCTCTGACAACCGTATTTACTTTTACTATGATAGTATTCTTGGCATCCTTGTTCACGAAAATAAACAGCAATCCGAGGAAGTGACGATAAATGAATTATCCAGATAGTAAGTGCTAATATCAATGCAATAAATGCCATTGTCTCTTGATAAAAATACTTATGAATCTTGAAATTTTTCAGGACTCTTTCTAATATTTCTTGTCCGCGCAACACTTGAGTTAGTGCTTCTCCACCAAGGACTAGGCTTAATATAGTCGATCCAATAATCGCCGCAGCTCCGAATGTACTTGCCCCCCCTGCCCAGAACCGTGGGACAATATCGGCGATAAAAGTAAGAAATATTGCTAAACAAACAAGGGTACAAAATCCCCACAATCTATCACGTTGATCCCAAGGATGAACGAGAAACCACCACCACCCTTGAGTTTTTGGTTTTAGAATTTCGCGCCACTCTGCCAAATCTACTGTTGTAGTAATTCTGTTTTCTTGCTCCTTTAATTGCTGATCTAATTTACGAATTTCATCTAGCGTAGCTGTAGCAATATCATGTTTTTCAACTAATAGCAGATCAAGCTGGTCACGTACAGACAAAACATTCATTATAGTATTTCTAAACTGAAAATATTCGGGAGTTTTTTGTTCTGAAATCTTTGGGTTTCCTCGAAAATACTTCTCTCTGAAAATTTTACTGAAACACCTTAATCTAAAAAACTGAGCAATGAAAGCAAGCCAGAAATTATTTCTAGGATGCTCATAGGGATTTTCTTTCAAATCCTGAAGTCTTTTTTTGTATTCTTCTACAATTTCTTCTATAGAGTTGTTTGGATTATCTGTCATTTCTTTCGTTACTTGCTTAAGCAAATTAATCACTTAAATTCCTGGGATACAAAAAGGGTAAACTCCTTTATAAATAGCTAGAACCCATACCTCACACTAAAGTAAAAACCAGAATCTTGGATATTATCCCCCCGATCGCCAATACTCACTAAAGGCAAACCATAGTCAACACGTAGTTCCAGTCCCGGTATTGGTTCTGGGAACCAAATTAATCCTAAACCTAAACCTGC
>CAKZMA010001532.1 GCA_937127375.1 uncultured Coleofasciculus sp.
GTTTGGTTTCCAAACCCCCCCGATCCCCAAACCCCTTTTTGTCACCAAACCCCTTTTTCGGTGAATTTTTGCCAAAATACGAAAGGCAAACATGGTAAATCAATATAAATAGGTACAAGCATGGCATCCATTCGTGAGCTGCACCAACAACTTATCGACAAAGAACGCACCAGTGTTGAAATCACGCAAGACGCCCTCGATCGCATTCAGGCGCTAGAACCGAAAATCCATAGCTTTTTGCATATTACAGCCGACTATGCCCTTGAACAGGCGCGTCAAGTGGATGCCAAAATCGCAGCGGGGGAAGAGATTGGCATGTTGGCGGGGATTCCGATTGGCATCAAAGATAATATGTGTACCAAAGGTATTCCCACCACCTGCGCCTCTCGTATTCTGGAAAACTTTGTCCCACCGTATGAGTCTACCGTGACTCAAAAACTTAAGGATGCGGGGGCTGTCATGGTGGGCAAAACTAATTTGGATGAATTTGCCATGGGGAGTTCCTGCGAAACCTCTAGTTATCAACAAACAGCGAATCCATGGGACTTATCTCGCGTTCCTGGGGGTTCCTCTGGGGGTTCGGCTACGGCGGTTGCGGCTAGCGAATGTGTGGTTGCGATCGGTTCGGATACAGGGGGATCGATTCGTCTACCTGCATCATTCTGCGGGATTGTTGGCATGAAACCCACTTATGGGTTAGTGTCTCGTTATGGTTTAGTCGCTTATGCGTCGTCGTTGGATCAAATTGGTCCGTTTGGACGAAGCGTAGAAGATGCGGCTATTTTACTTAACGCGATCGCAGGCTATGATCCGAATGACTCCACCAGTCTCAAGCTGGAGATTCCCGACTACACCAAGTCCCTGCAACCTGATTTAAAATCCAAAGGTCTTAAAATTGGCATTATTAAAGAAACCTTTGGTGAAGGCTTAGATCCAGTCATTGCCAAAACCGTTCAAAAAGCCATTGATCAACTCAAAAGCCTAGGTGCTGAAGTACAAGAAATTTCTTGTCCCCGATTTCGCTATGGGTTGCCCGCCTACTATATTATTGCTCCCAGCGAAGCCTCAGCCAACCTAGCTCGCTACGATGGCGTCAAATATGGGTTTCGCACGCCAGAAGCCGAAAATCTTTTGGAAATGTACAAGAAAACTCGTGCAGCCGGGTTCGGGGCGGAAGTCAAGCGCCGGATTATGTTGGGAACCTATGCTCTATCCGCTGGCTATTATGACGCCTATTACCTCAAAGCGCAAAAAGTTCGTACCCTAATTAAGCAAGACTTCGAGCAAGCCTTTGAAAAGGTGGATGTTTTAGTTTGTCCCACCGCCCCAACTCCTCCATTTAAAGCCGGAGAAAAAATCTCTGATCCGTTAACCATGTACTTATCGGACTTAATGACAATTCCCGTCAACTTGTCAGGATTACCAGGAATGAGTATTCCTTGTGGATTTGATCACCAAGGATTACCCATTGGGATGCAACTCATTGGGAAAGTATTGGGCGAAGAACAGGTATTTCAAGTCGCTTACGCTTACGAACAGTCTACGAATTGGCATCTCCAGCAACCACCGCTTAAATAGAGAGGCAAAGCTTCCAGAGGAGCATTCTCAGGCGGAACGAGAGAACAAAGGTTCGGGGAGCAGGGGTTGTAGAGACTCCTAGGCGTGGAACGTCTGGGTGCAAGGAGAGATAATGGGTAGGGGCGGGTTTAACCGATAACGTTCTTGAGAAAACCGATAACTTGACTAAACCCGCCCTGCTTGAGAAGAGTTATTCAAAAATAGCATTAGGTCAAGTTTGTAGTCGTTTTGGTAATGAATAATTATAATAGTTTCCTTCTGGGAAAGGGTTTTCTAATCCTCACCGGAATTGTCGCCATCGTTTATCTGTTAGCCTGTATCTCTATCTTGTTAGGGCAAAATCGGCTAGTTTTTGTTCCCTCTAAGACCATTAAAACTACACCAGAAGACTTGGGCTTAAGTTATCAGGAGGTGTGGATACCTGTGTCTCCTGATCAGCCAGAACGTCTCCATGGGTGGTGGATTCCCGCCACCTCACCCAAAACCGGGGTACTGCTGTATTTACATGGGAATGGGGAGAATATCGGCGCGAATGTTGAACGTGCCATGGAATTTCACCAATTGGGTTTGGATATCCTGTTAATTGACTATCGAGGATATGGTCAAAGTGAGGGTAAATTTCCCACTGAAACCCAAGTTTATCAAGATGCTCAAGCGGCGTGGGATTATCTGGTGCAGAAACAGGGTATTCCGCCCCAGAATATTGTCGTATATGGTCAATCTCTAGGGGGCGCGATCGCGATCGATTTAGCGGTGAAAAATCCCAGCATTCAGGGTTTGATTTTGGAAAGTACATTTACCTCAATGCGGGATATGGTCGATCATCAGAGAATCTATGCTTTATTTCCGGCTGATTTGCTACTAACGCAAAAGTTTAACTCGAAAAGCAAAGTTCGTTCTCTTAAAATGCCGATTCTTTTAATTCATGGCACAAATGACCCCGTTGTACCTGCTTACATGAGCCAAGTTTTATTTGATACTATAACAGGTTCAAAACAACTCTTCCTGGTTCCTGATGCGGATCATGATAATGTGGCTACTGTAGCTGGCAAAGAATATCAGCAAAGGATTCGACATTTTCTTCAACTCAAATCTAATCCTGAACCACAGCTTGAGTGAGTAGTTATACTGTTAAAATAATTAATAATATAACCTATCCGTATGAAGAAAGTATAATAGCTTGGTTTTGATAAGAAA
>CAKZMA010001533.1 GCA_937127375.1 uncultured Coleofasciculus sp.
GCTGTTGGGTTGACTTTCAATGATCACATCAATTGTATTGTACTCATGATGAGTCGTCCGGCGATCGCGTCACCAACACCCAAAATTGGGCTGGCTGGAAAACTCGCAAAACCCTTAAAAATAAGGGTTTCCAGAACAATTAAAGGTTTATAAAATACCCAGAATAAGCCTTGATACGATAAAAATGAATGCCGTTTTTGAATTTATGAAAACTGTTCCCTCTTCCCTGTGAAGAATTTCCTAACCTCACCATAAGAGTTATCACCATAAGAGTTATCACCATAAGAGTTATTCAGCAACTCTTAATTCTGTGTTAATGGAGCTAAGCGGACTCGAACCGCTGACCCCCTCAATGCCATTGAGGTGCTCTACCAGCTGAGCTATAGCCCCGTGCAGCATCTTCCATCATGCCTTGATTCTGTCCTTTCGTCAAGTCTGATTAAATTATTGCCTGGTGAGAAATTATTGAGTTATAAAACCCAAGCCTGACTAAAACGAACCCGAAACCGCCGCAATCCGACTCAAGTAGCCCAAATAGCTGTCCATCAAGAAATACACGACTAACATGGCAGCCGCAGACATCGCCACTAAAGTGCCAGCCAGCATAAAAGAAAACTCTCGTGTGTCAAACGCCTGTTGCATTAAGTGCAGTGACCAAGCAACTAGAGCAATATCGAATATTAAAATAGCAATCAACATAATTTAAGAAATGTAACATCTAGTCTATTCTAGCAGTGGTCTATGTAGCTGCAAACGATCCAATTGTGTGATATTAGTCACAAAAGTTTACGGCAGCTCGGCAAGGATTTGAGAACCCTCATGACATCCGGACGGGAACCTGATGATCCTGCAAATAGTGCTTAATTTCCGATACGCTAAGTTGCCCGTAATGCAGTAGAGAGGCTAAGAGCGCGGCTTCGGCTTTCCCCTCACTCAGGGCTTGATAAATGTGATCACAGGTTCCCGCACCCCCTGAGGCAATCACCGGAATTTCCACCTGGTCGGCAATGGTGCGGGTTAGCTCTAAGTCATACCCAGCTTGAGTTCCATCCGCATCCATACTGGTCACCAGTAATTCTCCCGCACCGCGTCGTTCGACTTCTTTTGCCCAGGCGATCGCATCCAGTCCGGTATTTTCTCGTCCGCCGCGCACGAAAACCTCCCAACCCGGATGGCTGGGATCAACACGGCGACGGGCATCTATCGCCACCACAATACATTGATTGCCAAAGCGATCGCTGGCTTGATTGATAAAATCTGGATTACGGACAGCCGCCGAATTAATACTGACTTTATCGGCACCCGCCCTTAACAATAACTTAACAGTCTCTAAGGATTGGATACCGCCGCCAACGGTTAAGGGAATAAACACCTGTTCTGCGGTACGGTAGACAACATCGATAATAATATCCCGGTCTTCATGAGTGGCAGTGATATCCAAAAACACCAGTTCATCGGCACCGGCTTGATTGTAAGCTTGTGCCAATTCCACCGGATCACCCGCATCTTGCAAATTTACAAAGTTGATACCCTTGACTACCCGCCCCGCCTTTACATCCAGGCACGGTAAGATTCGTTTAGCTAGCATGTCAGATGTCTTACGCTGTGTGATGGGAGAATACTGAGTTCCTTAACTAATCTAAACCTTTTGCGCCTGAGTGTCTTGGTCGCCGACGAAATGATAGGCTGAAATCATGGCTATAACCTCCTTTCGACAATCTCAAGAACCCGACCCACAACCCCAATCCCGTCAGAAAAAAAAGGGTCGCCGTAAGAAACGTCAGCAGGATCTGGAAACAGACTTGTTACTGGCGACGGCGACAGCCGATGAAACGGAGAACCAAGAGGAAGGGATTCGTCCTCAACGGTTAGCCGACTATATTGGGCAAAAAGAACTCAAAGATGTTTTAGAAATCGCGATCGCGGCGGCGAAGGCGCGAAATGAGGCTTTAGATCATTTGCTCTTGTATGGACCACCGGGATTGGGAAAAACCACGATGTCGCTAATTTTGGCGACGGAGATGGGGACAAATTGTAAAATTACAGCGGCTCCGGCTTTGGAACGACCTCGGGATATTGTGGGGATTTTAGTGAATCTGAAACCGGGGGATATTTTGTTTATCGATGAAATTCATCGCCTCACACGTATGAGTGAGGAACTGTTGTATCCGGCGATGGAGGATTATCGGTTAGATATTACGATTGGCAAAGGGCAATCAGCGCGAACTCGGAGTATTCCTTTACCTCAGTTTACCCTGGTGGGCGCGACGACACGGGTAGGATCACTCACCTCCCCGTTACGCGATCGCTTCGGGTTGATCCAGCGCTTACGATTCTACGAACCCGAGGAATTGAGTCTAATTGTGCAACGCACCGCCCAATTATTACAAACGCCGATGAGCGAAGAAGGGGCGATAGAAATTGCCCGTCGTTCGCGGGGAACTCCCCGCATCGCCAATCGTTTACTGAGGCGAGTGCGGGATTATGCTCAGGTGAAAAAGATGGGTGTGATTAACCCAGACGTCGCCGCCGAAGCCTTGGAAGTCTTTAATGTTGATCCGGCGGGTTTGGATTGGACGGATCGGCTAGTGTTAAGTGTGATGATTGAACAATTCCAGGGAGGACCCGTGGGTTTAGAAGCCGTAGCCGCCGCCACTGGAGAAGATGCTCAAACCATTGAGGAAGTGTATGAACCGTATTTATTACAGATTGGTTACTTACATCGAACCCCTCGCGGGCGGGTTGCTACAGACGCGGCTCGTAAGCATCTAGGGT
>CAKZMA010001534.1 GCA_937127375.1 uncultured Coleofasciculus sp.
AGGTGGCGGGTAAGCTGAAGGGCTTGGCGAAGAGTTTGATGAAGCGGTTTAAGGGCAAGAAAGGCAAGAAAAATAAGAGCAAGAAAGGCAAAAAAGGAAATAAGGACAAAAAGAAAGACCAAGACGAAGACAAGGCGCTGCGTCCTATTGCACAAAAAGTGGCTCAACAAGGATGGAAGAAGACACAGAAATTGACGCGAAAACAGGTTCAACCCGAGTCTGTGGTCAAGTCACAACTTTCTCAAGTTCCGGCGAGAAAGTCTGGTGTCAGTATAAAAACAACCTTGTTGACACGCGGTTCAATGTGGATGATCGAGAGTATCGCAACTAAGCAAGGCAAGCGTGCCAAAGCCACGGCTGGCAAAGGGTGGGTCGCAAAAAATGTTAGTGGGAAGAAATACTATGCTGGTATTAACAACTCATCGCTCCACAGACAAATTCTTCAGGATACGGCGGCTACGCTCAATCAATCTGACAAGGGGGGCGATAGCGACCTACGATCTGCTTATGATCGCAAAATTCGCCTTGCCAAACGACTGGAACAGCAGGGACAGCAAAAGATTGACAAGCGGATCAAAGGCATTAAGTTTTCGGTAAATCTCGAAGCATACGAGAGGGTCAAGAATGATCAACAGATCAGGACTAAGATGACCATCTCGCCCAATGTTGAAGAGTTAGAGACAATCATTACATTAGATGATCGCGACAACAACTTCAATGATCTTGCCCAGGCAATTAAACGTAGCACTGGACTCAAGAAAACATACAAAGTTATTGATGAAATTGACAGGCTTGTGGATGCTATTGTTGGGCGGGTCAATAGCAATCGAAGTAATCCCGATCAGAAGATTGTTCCCACTCTACAGGTAGTTAATGACACAGTAGTTGGTGGTGTTTCTCATAAATTCCTGTTCAAAATGCACAAACATACTGGGAGACCAGCGTTTCTCGAAGTTCAGCGTCTTTCAGGAAATACTGACTGTGCCTCTTGTGAAGCACAACCCAGTGTGACGACCCCACATAATGTGGTAACTGCCGCCCACGCCAAGGACGCGATTGATGATGCCTTAACCTCACTCGGGTTATTGGACTCAACATCCGAGGTCAGTGGGCTCTACAAGCATATGCGGGGCATTGCTGAGAGTACAGGCGACAGCGCCCCGCTACCGACCAAAGGAAAGTATCAGCGGCAATGTGAACAGTGCGAAGGTCGGGTTGCCGGTGACAAAGACGGTGAATTCCTTGCCGCCCAATCACTTAATCAACGAGCGGCGGGAACTACAGCACCGAGAGGGTCTACAGCAGCTTCGCGTGGTATGGATCAACAATTCCAGGACACAAATCCTACAGCCCGCAAGGATATCACAAACAAGCGCATCGACAGCCTGATCTTGAGATTAGAGTCTGAAATGGGACACTCGAAATATGCTACCTCAGCTCCCATCGGTATACTCCAGAAAGATTCTGTGAGACGGGCGGCATTCTTGGCCAACCTCAAGCGATTGTTAAGAGGAAAAGTCAGATAGCCAAGGTAAAACTACTCATAAGCGGCAGATGAACATAGGCAAATTACACCATAGAGACGTACTGCGGGGCCATGAAGAGGTTGTTAGCGGCGTCACAAGCTTAGACTCAGACACTATTTTAAGCTGGTCGGATGATACGACACTAAGGATATGGTCTCTTGACTGTGCGTCCCAAACTCACGTTCTGAGGGGACACGAGGCGCAAGTGACTCATGCATTAAGCCTACCAGAGGGTTTGATTACGTCTACAGCTTACGACGGCAGCCTTTGTGTTTGGGACTCTAAAGCAGGTACACTTGTGCGAACGATAATGAGACCGGATTTGAGTTTTATGGGGACTGTATATTGGTGTCCCCACCATGTTGTTTCCTGGGATTTGGAAGCCAACCTTATTTTATGGAACATTTCGACAGGTCAAGCCGTTTCGATTTTCAAAGGTGCTTGCTTTCGCGAATATTACCAAATGCTGACCCTGCCATTTTTGTTACTTCAAGACCGTGGTGTGGTTGTCACCTGGTCTGAGATGTCGTTAGAGTTCTGCGATTTGCAGACTGGGCAATACTTATATGCTGCTATAGAACATGGTGATAGCATCAATGGTGCATATCTGTTGCCTGACGATCGCATTCTGACCTGGTCGAACGATCGCACCCTTAAGATTTGGACACAAGATGGAATAGTAGAGGCGACACTCAGAGGACATGAAAATGATATCCGTAATGCCTTCGCCCTTGATAACGGCGACATTGTCTCGTGGTCCAGTGATGGGACAGTACGCATTTGGGATACCTCAACGACACAGTCTAAATGTGTGTTTGCACAGCACAATAATCTTGTATTACATGTCTGGCGCGTATCTACCAACTTTCTCTTGTCCCAATCGCTAGATGGTCGTTGTCATCTTTGGGATAAGGTGACAGGTGAAAGCGTTACCCAATTCGACGCAGAAGTGAACGGAGGTATTATACTTTCAACATCACGTTTTTTGAGTTGGGGGCATACAACCATGAGCCTTTGGGATTTGGATTCTGGTGAATGTGTGCAGACATTAACAGAACATGAAGGAGAGATTGTAGGGGCAAAGATGGTCAATGCTAAAACCGTGGTGACATGGTCTAAAGACGCGACGTTAAGGGTATGGGAATTAACCTAGCGAATCCTAAAAACCATCCCAAAAAGAGACAAAATCTGGCTTTTCCGGCTCAATCGCTACGCTATTAATTCCTATGCAAAATCCTCCTTCCGAAGAAGAACTCCAACAAACCCTTCGCAACTACCTGGAAAATTGGGCGAAGGAAAACCTGCCCGACTTTAACGAACTCAGCGAAGATACCTCGACTGAAACCCTCGAGGAAATCACCAAATCCCTTGAACAACTAGCCGATACTGAATTTGAAGCCATCACTCAAGACGCCACTGGCGAATTTATTGATGCTATCGAAGCCACCTTTCAAGACTGGGCAAAAACGGCTCGCGAGGAACTTGATCCCGACGGTACAGGGAACCCAATCATTTACAAAGCCATGCTCAACTTCTTTGAAGCTGACGAGTGGCCCCTCGTTGAAGACGAAGACGAACCTATCCTATACATGAACTTCCAGGGTGAAAACGGTCAATGGCACTGCCTTGCTAAGGCGAGAGAAGCAGAAGATCAATGTGTATTTTACTCCCTTTATCCTGAAGTGGTTCCCGAAGATAAACGCTCAACCATTGCTGAATTTATCACCCGCGCTAACTATGGCATGA
>CAKZMA010001535.1 GCA_937127375.1 uncultured Coleofasciculus sp.
ATCTTGCTCGCTACTAAGCATCTTGCTCGCTACTAAGCATCTTGCTCGCTACTAATACCCAATTTAAATGCATGACAGCTTATTTAATCTTCCCCCCAAGAAAATAAGTCGTCATCTTCCCTTTGCCTTTAACCTGAATAGTGCCTCGTTCCTCAAACAGATAGTTATCCTGCAACTTTTTATACGTAAACTCAGTAACCTGAATTTTATCAGGAAGCCCTTGGGATTCCATCCGTGAGGCAATATTAACCGTATCTCCCCACAAATCATAACTAAACTTTTTAATGCCAATGACTCCAGCAACAACGGGTCCGGTATTGATGCCAATCCGAATACTTAAGGTTTGATTATTCTGGTTATTAAATTTGGTAATTACCTGTTGCATATCTAGCGCCATATTCGCGGTAGCTTCAGCATGATCGGGGCGAGGAGTGGGGAGTCCCCCTACCACCATATAGGCATCCCCAATTGTTTTAATTTTCTCTAATCCATAATAATCACTCAATTCATCAAACGCCGAAAAAATTCGGTTAAGTAATTCAACAACTTGGGCAGGAGGGAAGCGAGCCGATAATTCGGTAAAGCCAACAATATCGGCAAACAAAACTGTGACTTCCTCAAAGTTATCTGCGATTGTACTTTCGAGTTGTTTCAACCGTTGAGCAATTACTTTGGGTAAAATATTTAGCAGTAAGCGTTCGCCTTGCTCTTGTTCATAGTGCAGTGCTTCTTGCCATGCTTTACGTACCGTAATATCTTCTACGGTTCCTTCATAGTAAATAAAATTACCATGGTTATCGCGGACAGCTCTTGCCTTCTCCTCAATCCAGATTTTTGTGCCATTTTTTCGGTAAACTTGCGATTCAAAATCCGAAACTGATCCATATTTCTCTAGAATACGGATTAATTCATCGTGACGGTTTGGCTGAACGTAAAGCTGACGATTAAGATTAATTAAATTGTTACACATTTCTTCCGCCGAAGCATAACCATAAATCGTTGCTAATGTAGTATTTGCTGTTAAAAAACGTCCACTTGGAGTAACTTTAAAAATCCCTTCTACTGAATCATCAAAACTAATCCGATATTTTTCCTCACATTTTTGCAGATTTTTGGTTAACTGTTTGGTTTTTAGGATAAGCACAATGAATAAGGTTGCCGCTATTAAACCAGAAACGGCATAAAATAAAATCCGATAAATTTTAGTTTTCTTTAAAAATACTTGATAAGAATGCTGATAAATGTCCAGAATCTGTTCACTTTGTTGCTCCGTGGGTAATTCCAGAATTTGCATCACCAGACTATCCACCTGAGATTCATGGGTCACAATAATTTCGGCATAGATTAGGGCGGCATCGAGTTCAGAAAGACTCAGGGTAGACGATGCTGTCAATACATCGACACGTTGCCGAATTGCTGCCATTTGCTTCTGGATTTTGAGAATTAATTCATCACTGGGAGATAGTGTATAAATTAAAACATCGTTCAACAGAGTATTCAACTGATTGATTAACTGATCAGCGTCTGGTTCCGTTGCGGCTTGACTCGATAATTTTTGAATCGTATTAGGCAGAGATTTTAAAGATTGATTGAGAATAGTTTCTTGTGCAATCACTTCTTCGATTAAATCCTGCTTGTCTTGAAATAGTGAGCGATTCTGTTGTAAGGCTGACTTGATTTCTGGATAATACTCTCTATTAACAAAATCAGGTATATTTTCTAAGTTATGGTGTAAATCGTCAATCTGGTTTAAATCATTAAGAATAGTTTCAGGATCATTGAACGACTCCTGTTGAGCCTGCAAGATATCTGTATTTAAAGTTGCGTCAGTTTCCTGAAGTTGGTGTAAGTTTGACAGATACTGATGGTGTTGACTAAAATTGATAGTCTGAGCTTTAATGAATAATATAACCCATAAAAAAGTTCCGCCTGCAGCAATTCCTATATTTCGCATAGCGGAGAACTTCATAATCAGCTCAGGTTCAATCGATTTAACAGACCTTACACCTAAACAGGCGACTCGATCGGGATAGATATCCTATCCACTCTTTTCAGGGCGTGAAAGGGCTAACAAAGACATCCTTTGCAAAACTTTGCGAACATGATCATCCATCAGCCGGAAAACTGCTCCAGCTAGGATGTTGGCTCGGTTTAGGTTATGTCTTGTTGGATACCTTCAACCTAGAGTCGGCAAAATGGACTTCTCCGTCACCTTTGGGTGAAGACGTTTTACTCTCAACCAGATAATATAGAAACACGCTGCACTGGGGTGTAAGTTCTACTTAAAATAACTTCCGGTTCCAATTCAGTCCGGAAGAGTTACCCCATACAACAGCGTTAAGTTTTATTGAGAAATTATTAATCGGTCGCGGATTTCTGGTTACCAGATGCCAAGGAATTATCAGGTGATGCTGACAAAGGTTTCCTGAGACAAGAGGTGCGATCGCGCACCAACCTCAGATACTCTTTCTGATTTAACGATTCTCGAGGGTGAGGAGATTCTCGGGTCTGATTGTTGGGATCGGGAGCAGCATCTCGATCACTACCCTCTCGATTTTCCCCATGACGAAGACGTTGGTGAATCGTCCTCAAGCGATCCTGAGTATTGATCGGTTCTCGCGGCTTGGGTAAATCCGTATTGGGCCAATTGGATAAATCGCTACAGGCGCAAGACTCTGGCGGTAATCCCACGTTGAACATAGGAACAGGCATATCGCATCGGGAACAGGGTTCAAGATCCCACTTGGATGTCAACAACTCAGAAATCGTCTGGCTAGTTCCGGTGAGATAACAATCCCCGCTTTCTGGTGACAGCAGATATTGCCAGAGTTCCTCAAACTCCTGACTATAGCGATCGCCTGCAATGATTCGCTGTGGTTGCAGCACTTTTTCACCATTGTGGACGACCATTGTTTTGCCAACCTGAAACCAATAGGCTAGGTAGCGTTTGACTTGCTCTTCAGATGCCATAGAATATATAAAACCTCAGCAGCAAAAGCTGCTTTATTGTTACCGTCTGTATTTCTATGGTAGCGATTCCCGCGATAGCGGTGATCCCAGGGTGCTGAGATTAAGTACATGACCACCCGTAACCAAATACACGGGATTGGCAATTATACCGAACTGACGCACGATTTGACCGAGGCGATCGCGAAAAGTTCTGCCTAGGGGATAAGCCGGAACTACACCCCAACCCGTTTCTTCAGCCACCAAAATTAGGGTAGCTGAGGTCTGGTTAACAGTCTGCAAGAGGGTGTCTGTGGTATCCTGCCAAATCCCATCCTCTTGATCGAGGCAATTCGCCACCCAGGTTCCCAAGGAGTCAATTAACAGACAATAATCCGGTTGATCCCACTCCAGAATCGTCTCGACTAATTCTATCGGCGTCCACACCAAAGTCCACTCGGCGGGGCGTCTCTGTTGGTGCTTCTCAATCCGGGCAACCCACTCCAAATCATTGGGATCAACCTGTGCCGTTGCCACATAAACAACCTGCTTATCTGTCTTATCGGCTAATTGTTCTGCCCATTCACTTTTTCCAGAACGGGCTGGACCCGTGACCAGGATAAGCTGACCCATGGATAGTATGGTTCCCGCGATCGCTTTCATCTGCCGTGATCAAGTTTAATGGACAATGACCAAAAATTAGCGATTTGCCGAATCTCTTCCCAGATTGGGTAAAAATTGAATAGGTAGGTGGTCATGTCCCCAAACCCAACCCTACGGACTGCATCTGCTGTAATCAGCGTGATTTTTGCCCTATGAAACCAGAATTGCAACGGATCGAAAGCACTTTATCTCAGTTAGCCCAGGATGACTCCACCCCATCCACGGCTGTGGCGTCTCCAGTGGACTCAACTGGGGATCAGTCTAGCGACTCCGCCCAAGGGAAAGAACCTTCATTTTCGATTAGTGTGACGCCATTCCCGGCTCAAAAGCAGCAAGATAAAACCCCAACACTGCCGAAACTCAAATCGGCTAGCTTCAGTGAACATCGCCATAGCGCCAATCCCGCCTTGGCAATGAATCTGCTCAAAGAAATTGAAGAGATTGTCTCCGGTTGGCAGAAACAACTGCATACCATAGTCCGCCAAATTCAAGATATTTATATGGATGGACCAATCGTTGAGGGGTGGTTAGAATCTCATACCCGTCAACCGGAAGCGGATCACTCAGGAGTACGTCGTGCTGAAGTGGATCGACTCATGGACTACGTAACCCAACCGTGGCATCAATCCCAGGGCGATGAGAATGTTACCTGTGAATCCCCCCGTGCAGGTTATCGCCTTTGTGGATTAGATGCAGACGGTCAGTTTTGGGTGCGTACCTGTCCAGCCGATCAAGTCCCTAGTGTCAGTTTAGCGATCGCACGTTATCAGAAGCTACGACAACTACTGAGTCGCAAAGATGATCTGGAAACGCGCCTCAGCCAGCTTGCAGAAACCCTAGCGGTATTGCATGCTCATCTGGGTAACGACTGAACCTTTAACTGAAAGTTGGCAGGTTAGTGAGTTAGGAAGTTATAACATTGATGGAACGTAATCGCACTTATGTGTCTGTTTCCCATCCCTTATCCCGTTCAAATTCTTTAATTGAGAATGGCACTGTAGCCTATCCCACCAGAATAAAGACGCTCAAAACGCTAAACTATGAATTGGAGCATCTAGCCAAACGTTTGTTTAACCAGTAGAAATGGTATGGTCAAAGTGACAAAATTTCATAATCCTCTCCAGGAATCGAGGGAATGCTAAAATTTGCGCTATTTATCACAGTTCCGCCTGCCCCAACTCGAACCCATTTTGAATCGTATTCATTACAAGCGTTCAAACTACAAGTAAACCGTTCCCGTTCTCACCAATTAAATCTTTTTAAAGTATGACTAATCTTGATTCTAAAGTTCCCGTTTCGGTTCTAATTCCGGCAAAAAACGAAGAAGCTAACCTTCCGGCTTGTCTGGCTAGTGTGGCTAGAGCCGATGAAGTATTTGTAGTGGATTCCCAAAGTAGCGATCGCTCTATCGAAATTGCCGAAAAAACGGGTGCGAAAGTCGTGCAATTTTATTTCAATGGACATTGGCCCAAAAAGAAAAACTGGAGTTTAGAAAATCTGCCCTTTCGTAATGAATGGGTGTTGATTGTGGATTGCGATGAACGTATTCCCCCAGCGCTTTGGGAGGAAATTGCTACGGCGATTAAAAATCCCAACTATGAAGGGTACTATCTCAATCGCCGCGTTTATTTCTTAGGTAAGTGGATTCGCCACGGGGGAAAATATCCAGACTGGAATCTGCGCTTGTTTAAACATCAAAAAGGTCGCTATGAAAATCTGGGAACTGAAGGAATTCCCAATACAGGAGATAATGAAGTTCACGAACACGTTATCCTGCAAGGTTTAGTCGGTTATCTCAAAGCAGATATGGATCATATCGACTTCCGAGATATCTACCATTGGCTGGCACGACACAATCGCTATTCCAACTGGGAAGCCCGGGTCTACCTTAATATGCTCACGGGTCATGATGAATCAGGAACGATTGGTGCTAATTTATTTGGAGATGCGGTACAGCGTAAGCGTTTTTTGAGAAAGGTTTGGGTGTGGATGCCATTTAAACCCACCTTGCGGTTCATTATCTTTTACTTTATCCAATTTGGTTTTCTGGATGGTAAAGCAGGTTATATTTACGGACGCTTGTTGAGTCAATACGAATATCAAATTGGTGTCAAACTCTACGAATTACGTAAATTTGGCGGTCATCTAAATCCAGAGGCGAAAACATCAACCGTATCATCGGAGAAATCTCCGGCTACTTCTGTGGTTTCTCCCAATTCCTAATCGGCTGTTACATTGTTCTAATATTGTGAATTCTACATCTAAAATAAAAACGCTATAAGTGAGCTGTCATGCCTTTCAATTGGGTATTAGTAGCGAGCAAGATGCTTAGTAGCGAGCAAATTGATATTAAGGTTTAAATGCCGAACAGCTTATCTATGAGCCGAGACTTAAACACCAACGTTCCAGATTTCACCGAACCTCCTGTTTTGGATGACACCCCGTTAGTTGATTTGCGAAATTATGACCAGTCCAATTTTGACCGGGGGCGTCCAAGTTTGTTCATTTTACTCTGGTGGTTGGTGCAAGCTATTGCTTTTCCAATCAGTCCCCATAATTTTAATGGCTTTCGCCGCTTTATCCTGAGGCTATTTGGTGCCAAAATTGGTCAAGGGGTACTCATCCGTCCAACTGCTCGCTTTACCTATCCTTGGAAGGTAGAAATTGGCGACTATAGCTGGATTGGGGATGATGTTGTTTTATACAGCTTAGAGCAGATTCACATCGGATGCCATTGTGTGATTTCTCAAAAAAGCTATCTTTGCACCGGAAGTCATGATATCCAAGATGCGGCTTTTAGTCTGAAAACGGCAGAAATTAGCGTTGGGAATGGAGTTTGGATTGCGACGGATTGCTTTATTGCTCCTGGTGTCCAAATTGGAGCGAATGCCGTTATTGGCTCCCGCAGTAGTGTTTTTAGTAATATTCCGGCTCAACAGGTGTGTTGGGGAACACCCGCCCGTGCCCGTTATCTACGGAAAATTTAGGTGATCTGATATAACTAGGTCAAATGAATCCATTTTATACAGCTATTCCAACTCATCGGGATCAACTCCTAACTCTCGCAATCGTGCCGCCAATCGTTCTGCTCTTTCCTGTTCCGCCGCTGCCTGTTCCTGTGCCTCAACAGCCTGTTCTCTTGCCTCAACAGCGTCCTCCTCTGGCGTTAAAATTAACTCACCCTCAATAGTCATCCAGCGCAACCACAGACGATTAATTCCCCGAAAACTCCCCTGCCATAATCCTAAACTTAGCTCTAATTCCGGCATCAATAACCGATTATCAATCAGATTCATCGGTTCATAATGACCCCCGACTAAATGAAACCCCTGCACTTCATTAGTATACCGACTAAAAACAATCGAGTAAGGAATCCGCAAAATCTGCTCGTAAACTTGCCACTTTGTTGGCGGATTTCCTGGTATTTGTACCGTGTTACCCAAATCTTCCTCTTGTGTACCGGGCGATAATAATTCGACAACGACAAAGGGATTTACCTCTTCTTGCCAAACCACGTAACTTAATCGTAAATCCCGCCCTTCATACAACCGAGGTACACCTACCACCCCAAACCAATCTGGACGTTTGTACCACTGAGGATGGGTAACACTATAGTAAAGATTCAAATCACAAGCCGAAAATACTAACTCTCGATTCCAGTTAGCCGGTTGAAATGTCAGAAACAACAATAAGGGTTGGAAAAAATGAAACTCGTCTGGCAATCCAGGTTCCTCCAGGTTATCAGAAGGTAAATCATACATCGTCGGTAAGGTTTGCCGAGGTGAAAAGGGTGGATCTGATTGAGTTGGAAGGTGAACCATGGTGATTTATTGCGGTTTTCTTATCGGAAATTAGTTTTAGGGTAACACCTAGAATGAGACAAACTGGACTAGGCTATAGCGAAAGCTTCACGCAACGCTGTTCCTAGACATGATAGAACGCAACTTGGTATTACTATTTGATGTAGATTACAAAGAAGGCAACGGTTACGTAGGCGGCAATAGGTGAGGGGAAGCGGCAAATCCCCAACCCGCGATCGCGAACTCTACCGGAGAAAACCATGCAAGTCCAACTCAAGCAAATAATTCTTCCCCCCGGTCAACAACTGCTAATGACCGATGTCAGTTGGCAAATGTATGAACAACTGCTAGAGGAGTTCGGTGAACAAAGGGGTTCGCGGATTAATTACAGTCAAGGATTATTAGAAATCATGGTACCTTTACCCGAACATGAAGATGATAAAGTAATGATTGCCGACTTTGTAAAGGTACTCCTGGAAGAACTAGACATAGAATTTAGAAGCTTGGGTTCAACAACCTTTAAAAATGAAGATGTTTACCGTTAACTTATATTGTCCCTACTTACTTAGATTATCTATCCGACCAACTTTCCTCAATTTTATTCAAAACACTATCCACATCTTCTCCACCCACATAATCTACAATACCTGTCCAAAACGTACCTGTTCCCACGGCTCCTGGCATCATATCTGAACCATCAAAGCGCACCACTTTTGCCTTCGATAAAATCTCAACTTGTCGTTTCGTTACCTCATCCGGATACGCCTCTAAACTCACCTGTTGATGTGGAGAGAGATAACCGCCAATACCTGCCAAGATTTCATGAGGCTTTGATGTTGCTAAATACTCCATTAACTTTCGTGCTTCTGGAGTATCATTAAACATGGCAACGATTTCTCCTGAGACTAATACAGGAGCATCAATGTCTTGATTCATTGTGGGAAATGGAAAAACATCAACATCCTTACCCATCACCACATCATCCGGAAAAAATGCTGTAATAAAGCTACCCTGATGATGCATATAGCAACTGGGTGATTGTTCAAAAAGACCCTTCGGTGAGTCTCCAAATGGGGTACTCAGTACACCCGTTGTACCCCCAAGGACATATTTAGGGTTAAGGGCAATTGTGCCAAATTTTTCAAAAGCTGCCTCAACAGTGGGATGATTGAAGGGGATTTCATGAGTAATCCACTGATCATAAACCTCTGCTCCAGCCTGATGCAGCATGATATCTTCTACCCAATCTGTCCCCACCCAACCTGTAGCACTACCATTTTCCATACCGATACACCAAGGAACACCGCCATCGGCTACAATTTTGTCTGACAATGCGATCATTTCATCCCATGTTTTCGGGATTTCATAACCCTTGGCTGCAAAGGCGGTTGGGTTATACCAAACTAAGCTTTTAACAAATGCCCGATACCAGATACCATAGATTTGGTCATCAACGCTAGCTAGATTCAACCAATCCTGAGCATAAGCATCAGATAGCTGCGTCATATCCATAAAGGAATCAATCGCCACCAGCTTTCCTTCGCGGGCAAAGTCAGCCATCAAACCCGGTTGGGGAAACATGGCAATATCCGGCGCATTACCTGAATCAACCCGCACGGGTAATAGAGTGGCGAACTCACTCGTGCCTTCGTAAACTACTTTAATTCCTGTTTCTTCAGTAAATGGTGCTAGGGCTTTTTTAAGTTCCTCCTCACCCTTACCTGTAACGACTCCCATAATGGTCACGGTATTGCTTTGAGCAGACTGATTTTGAGCCGGACTACAAGCGGCTAAAAGTATTGGTAAGCTCAATAGTAAAGTCAGTGTTTGACCAACTTTTGCTCTCAACATTTCTATTTTCTACCAAAGGGGAATAAATTTAATCTAATGATGCACCCCACTGGTTGACTTTTAACAATTAGTATTCGTATTGATGCTGAAAAATCAACATCAAGTTCTGGTATCATAGCTTTTCCAAGATAACCTTGATTTTGGCGATCGGCAATAGCTGATGACTGATGAATTTTTAATAATTAATTATGAATTTCCTGTTCCCCGTTCCCCGTTCCCCGTTCCCCGTTCCCCGTTCCCTGATCAATGACTCTAAGGCGATAAACGTTGTATCATCCAGCTACCCTCTTCTGTACGTTGATAGAGCAACCGATCATGTAACCGACTTGGACGCCCCTGCCAAAACTCAATGGCGACAGGAATTAATCGAAATCCTCCCCAGTGAGGTGGACGTGGTATAGTTTTATTCTCATACTCTTTTTTAAGCTGTTGTAATCGTTGCTCTAGTACCTCGCGGCTGTCAATCACCTGACTTTGCTCAGATGCCCAAGCCCCCAGTTGAGAGTCTTGGGGACGGCTATGAAAATAAGCATCCGACTCCTCAGGCGACACCTGTTCAATCTGTCCCTCAATCCGTACTTGTCGTTCTAGCTGAGTCCACCAAAACGCGATCGCGCCCCAAGGATTTGCCAATAACTGTTGTCCCTTGTGACTTTTGTAGTTGGTATAGAAGACAAACCCCCGCTGATCGTATCCTTTAAGCAGTACCATTCGCGCCGACGGTTTCCCATCAGGTGTTGCCGTCGCCAGAGTCATCGCATTGGGTTCTGGCAACTTCGTGGCTACCGCTTGGTCAAACCATAAGGTAAATTGCTCGAATGGATTGGGATGAGCCTCTGTTTTATTTAACCGTTGTAGGCTGTACTCTTGCCGCAAATCGGCGATGCTTTTACTCATTTTCTCAATTGTTGCTCCAGACAAAAGGTTTTGAAGTCTCTTGCTAAAATTGTTAAGAAACTGTAAACTATAGGACTAAACTAATGCGACAACTAAACTTTCTGCTCATATTTGCTGTGTGTTTAGCGTTGGTTTTGTTTAGCTTGCAAAACACGCAGCCCACGTCGATTCAAATTATTGAAGGCATTGATGTTGAGGCTCCTCTAGCCCTAGAACTGATTATAGCCATGGGACTAGGTTCTGTATTAGCATGGCTTTTTGGTGTTTGGGCGCAGCTACAGCGACAGCTAGAGTCCTGGAAAGCCGCTCGCCAGATCCGGGCGAAAGAGGAACGCATTGAAGAATTAGAGCAAGACATGGAACGCTATAAGGCAGAAGTCGAAGAACACCAATTACCCGCACTATCGGCATCTGAAACGGTAACAGAAGGTACCATCGTTGAGCAAAGGTGAATAGATTTTGGGGCAATGTGAGAGTGTTGAATGTTTAGTCAACTCCCCCTGCTCCCCCTGCTCCCCCTGCTTCCCCTGCTTCCTCTGCTTCCCCTGCTCCCCCAGCTCCCCCAGCTCCCCCTGCTCCCCCAGCTTCCTCTGCTTCCCCTGCTTCCCCTATCTCTGATGAGACAAACACCTGCGACCGAAGCGATCGCGCTATTAATTGACCTAGCCCAACGGGGAGAAATCGATCCCTGGGATGTTCAGGTGATTGAAGTGATTGATCGCTATCTCAGTAGCCTCCCTTGGGGGGATGATGCCCAAATGAGTCCGCGTGACACCGACTTGTCCCAATCCGGACAAGCTTTTTTATGGGCGTCAATGCTTGTTTTACTCAAAGCCGACACGCTACAGCGTTTAGAGGAACCCGATGAACCCGAAGACAGCGATACCTCCTCGGAAATCGATCCCACGAATGAACCGCGCTTACCCTTGTATTTGGAACGCCATATCCGTCGTCGCACGGCTGCACCCCCGCCCAAAAAACGCCCCGTCACCCTAAACGAGTTGATCGAGCAATTGCAGCAAATGGCAGATCAACTCGAAGCCACCCCCACACCCATTCGCTCTACCCGCCGACAATCTCTATCACGAGGACAAGCAGCACAAGCTATCACCCAGCTAGCTCACGATGAAAATCTAACCGACATTGCTAAACGCCTAGAACAGTTTATTTCCGGTCATTGGCATGAAATAGCAGCAGGAAAAGATTGGCTGAATCTAGAGCAATTGCTAGAGTGGTGGACGGTATCACCAACAGTATCGACGAATGACAATCGCCCAAGGGCTGTTGATACCACTAAACCCCTAGTCAGCGATCGAGTCGGTGTGTTTTGGGCGCTGCTCCTGTTATCGGCTCAGTCTAAGGTGGAATTATCCCAAGAGGAATTCTACCAAGACTTAAAAATCCGGACGCTGGGGTAAATCAATCAGGGGTGTTATCTGCGATTCCGATTGGCAGCTTAATCGGCTGTTCAACACTTGACAGAATGCACCAATACCAGTCCAACGAACCGCATCTTGCCGTTTTGCCTCCTGGCTTCAGGCAAGAGCATTCAGATACTCATGTATACGGTATGTAGCCTTCTACGTACTTACCCAGGTTAGTGGTGCATAGTGATTGATTAGGTATCGGTAGTCACTCAAACTTTTGTGAACCTACCCCTTTGTCACCTGATCTCTGTCATTTTTCCCGGTATATAGGATGAGTCTTGACAACGGTTCAACGTCCTTAAGGGCAACCACTGAGCATCAGACTCAATTGACCAACTTGAACATTTGTGGCATAGCTTGAGGAAGATAATTTTATGAAAGCCATGATTCTGGCAGCCGGTAAGGGGACTCGGGTTCGCCCCATTACCTATACCATTCCCAAACCATTGATTCCCATCCTGCAAAAACCTGTAATGGAGTTTTTATTAGAACTTCTAAGGCAGCATGGTTTTGAGCAAGTTGTGGTTAACGTCTCTCACTTAGCTCATGAAATTGAAGGCTACTTCCGGGATGGTCAACGATTTGGTGTCGAAATTACCTATTCATTTGAAGGTCGAATTATCGATGGTCAACTGGTGGGAGAAGCCTTGGGTTCTGCCGGTGGCATGCGTAAGATCCAAGACTTTTATCCCTTTTTTGACGACACCTTTGTTGTCCTTTGCGGGGATGCTCTCATTGATCTCGATCTGTCTGCTGCTGTCAAGTGGCATAAAGAAAAAGGTTCTGTGGCTACGATTGTGACCAAACCCGTGCCGCGAGAGCGAGTCTCTAGCTACGGTGTGGTGGTGACTGACGAAAGCGGTCGGATTAAAACTTTCCAGGAAAAACCCTCGGTAGAAGAAGCTCTCAGCACCAATATCAATACGGGCATTTATATTTTTGAACCCGAAGTCTTAGATTATATTCCATCTGGTCAGGAATATGACATCGGTGGCGATTTATTTCCCAAATTAGTGGAAATGGATGCGCCCTTTTATGCCGTATCAATGGATTTCCAGTGGGTGGACATTGGCAAAGTTCCCGACTATTGGCATGCGGTTCGGGGTGTGTTGACGGGAGACATTAAAAATGTCTCGATTCCCGGTAAACAAGTTGCTCCCGGTGTTTACACCGGATTAAATGTGGCGGTCAATTGGGACAAAGTGGATATCACCGGACCGGTTTACATTGGCGGTATGACCCATATTGAAGATGGAGCGAAAATTATTGGTCCATCGATGATTGGTCCGAATTGCTGGATTTGTAAAGGCGCAACGGTTGATAACAGCGTTATTTTTGAATATTCCCGCTTGGGTGCAGGCGTTCGCTTAGTCGATAAGCTGGTCTTTGGACGTTACTGCGTTGATAAGACGGGTGCAACAATTGACGTGCAAGCGGCTGCCCTCGATTGGCTGATTACGGATACCCGCCAGACACTTCCATCCCAAGACCCCGAAGAAAAGCAAGCGATTGATGAAATTCTTCTGGGTCAAAATGGTTAGCTCATTTGGCAAGAAGCCTCACGTCCTACCCGATAGGGAGGCGTGAGATGAATTGCCAGTCTCTAGAAGCTTGTTTTGATTTTTTCTGACAACAAGTTCAGCATAAGGTATAATTCGCTGATGAGGACAAATTCTTTCAATTCTCATTTACAAAGCTGCGAATGCTGGTAAGTTGACAGTGAAAGTCAAACCTCATATCGTCAAAGTTTCTCTTGCGATAAGCAAAAAGTGGGGCTGGGCGTATTCCCCACTATAAAACGCCGGAAGCGTCGTTCTACAACGGCGACAAAGGAAGCCTACAACTGTACCCGTAGGGTCGGTGTAGGAGGACGTCACTCCATAACCTCTGAGTTGCTCACCCAACCATTCATGTTGCTGGTTGGGTGGGCAATTTAACCATAAACACAAGTACCGAAGAACCAGACCCTAACTAAGAAGACAGATAAGTATAACTACTCAGACTTTTCTGGTAGTTTTGCAGCAACCGTTGGGATTCTGCCAAGGTAATGCTATTGTCTCGTAGAGCTTGTTCGGTGCGACGACGAATGCTTTCAACTAAGTCCTCAGCATCGTACTGAACATAACTCAATACTTCTGTTATGGTATCTCCCTTAACCAGATGCTCAATTTCATAGCCTCTGGGTGTGAGTCGAATATGGACAGTATTGGTGTTGCCAAACAGGTTGTGTAAATTGCCCATAATTTCTTGGTAAGCTCCGACTAAAAATAAGCCGAGGTAATAGGGTTCTCTGGTTTGAGGATGAGAGGTTTTTCCCGATTCCTCTAGAGGAGTCGGTTGAGTTACCTGATCCGTAAACTCCCCGCCACTACCCTGGTTTTCCTGTACTTTCGCTTTTCTTAACGGATGCAGTTCCAGCACGGATTTAACATCTCGCAGATCGATAAACTGGTTAATTTTGCCGTCACTGTCACAGGTCAAATCGGCTAAGATACCGCGACGGGTTGGTTCCTCATCCAGCCGATGGATGGGCATAATCGGAAAGAGTTGGTTCATTGCCCAGGAATCAGGAACCGATTGAAAGACTGATAAGTTGACATAATAAATTGACGCCATTGTTTTTTCTAAGTCTTCCAGATCACTAGGCACATAGTCCTGAGTTCTAACAATATTGAGAATTTTCTCACAGCACGCCCAGTACAATTGTTCGGCTCTAGCCCGTTGAGTCAGGCTGAGATAACCGAGATTGAAGAGGCTTTTGGCTTCTTCATTAAATTGAATAGCGTCGTGGTAAGCTTCTTGGTAATTTTCGACAGTGATATTTCCGTAAGTTTCCCAGAGGTTACGGATAATCAGATGTTCGTTCTGGTGAGCAGGTGCAGGTTCTCCAGAGAGAACATCGCTGGTATTGAGGACATCAAAGATGAGTACGGATTGATGAGAGGCGATCGCACGACCACTTTCACTAATTAACACCGGGGCGGGAATATGACGTGCTTCACAGGCTTCCTTCACCTCGGCAACGATATCGTTGGCATAATTCTGCATGTTGTAATTTTTCGAGGCGTGGAAGTTGGTTTTAGAGCCGTCATAGTCAATGGCTAAACCACCCCCCACATCCAGATAGTTCATATTAGCGCCCAAGGCACGCAACTCGACATAGATTTGACTGGCTTCTCGAATCGCATCTTTAATCACGCTAATCGCAGAGGTTTGAGAGCCAATATGAAAGTGCAATAACTGCAAGGCGTTGAGCAATCCAGCATCCCGGAGTTGATTGACACACGAAAGGATCTCCGGAAGCGTCAGACCAAACTTAGCGCGATCGCCTGTGGATTCTCCCCAACGCCCAATCCCTTTTGTACTCAGTTTGGCTCGTACACCGACTATCGGCTCAATGCCTAGTTTTGCCGAAATGTCAATAACAAGCTGGACTTCTTCGAGTTGCTCAATCACAATAATCGGTTTTTGTCCCAACCGCATGGATAGCAGTGCCGTTTCGATATATTCTCGGTCTTTGTGACCATTGCATATAAGGAGAGCGCCATCAGTTTTTAAGGTGGCTAGTGCAATCATCAGTTCCGGTTTAGACCCCGCTTCTAAGCCAAACTGATAGGGGTGTCCAACCTGTACCAACTCTTCAACGAGATGTCGGTGCTGATTGCACTTGACTGGATAAACCCCCTGGTAACAACCTGGGTAGTTATAGCGAGCGATCGCCTTAGCAAAACAAGCATTTAAGCGCTCAATGCGATCGGCAAGGATATCGGAAAAGCGAATTAATAACGGGAGTTCCAGATTACGTCCTTTGAGCGCTTCGACTAATTCAAACAAATCCAGGGAACCGCCGCGATCGCCTTTGGGGGAAACCGTCACATGACCGACGGCGTTAATCGAAAAGTAGGGTTCTCCCCATCCCTGAATCCGATAAAGTTTCTCACTCTCCTCAATCGTCCAAGTTGGGCGTGATGATCTGCCATGAGGTAGGTGAGTGTGAGCAGGACTATCCGGGTGATGCGGTTGCTGCTTTTGCTCGCGAATGCTAATTGTAGATGTTAGCTCTCCTGTCATATCTGTTCGATCACCCTTTAATTACGCCTTGCGATTGTTAATGCTAGCGCATCTCGGTAATGGCATTGAGAGGATTTTTGTCATGTTATCCAAGAAACCATGTTAAAATTCCTTCAGCATAGTGGTTTCTCTACTCTCAAGGCGCAAAGCGTCGCGTTTTCAAGTTGATCCTGACTGTAAAGGGCGTCAATGCTCAATTCATCTGACCATTCTTCCGAACAGCACAATTACCCACAGGTATTACAGCAGCTCGTTAACAGGTATCCCTTTGTCTTGTGGGGAACAATCTGGGGCTTTCTCGTCTTGATTGGCACTGTGGCAGCAGTTGGTTTACTCGATCCTGGGCGGATTGAGTCAGATAAATCTGTGCCGAAACCTTTGGTCTCAACGATTTTGGAATCAACCGCAAGACAGACACCCTTATCGAACTCTCCGATAACCTCCTCGACAGAAAACTCTTCACCAAAAGAAGGTTTACCCCTTGCTTTATTTTTGGGTCTAGCCTTTGGTTGTGCTGCCGGTTCTTGGTTAGTCACTCAGGCGTTTAGGCAATCTACTCAACGTCGTCAAGTTATCAAACCGTCTAAACCAAGTCGGCGTAAAAAACGGAGACGCCCCGTAAATCACCGTCAAGTTTCCCAACCGCCGCAATCGCTGGCTAAGACACAAGCAATCCAGACGCTGGACTCTTCCCAGACAGTTGCTTATGATTCAGACACTGAAGTAACCGTCGTACCTGATCAAGAAAAAAATCCATTGGATAAGGATGAGCAGAGTCTTGCCGAAATGCTGGACTTACGCAAACGTGAGTCTCTGGCGTCGATAATGCGGAGAAGGTTGTCTACAGGGCGAGACATTTCTCTGAGTCAAACATCAAGTTATTTAAATAACAAGTGACATCCTCGGTCAAGACGCACCAGATTGATTGGTTGCTTCCGTTCCTACAGCAACCCGCCTATCCATCCCAGCACCAAGCGGAGTACCGCTATGGTGTGGGGCTTCATGCGTTGAAAGCTAAACTCCAATCGGGTCGTAAGTTTTTTGCTTGGCGCAGATAAGGGTGATAAATCTCGGTTTGGCTCACAGGGGTATTAATATGGATGAGGCACCGGATGCAGCGTTCCAGGCTTCCTTCTACATACATTTGCTGGAGATCGAGTAATGCTACATTTTCCCAATGAGGACGTTCGCGTGCGATCGCGGCAGGAAAAATCGTATCCAAATCCCGTGTCGTTGTAAAGATTACACTGATCATTTCCTCGTGGTCGATCTGATTATGGGTTTCTATCTCATCTAAAAGTTCTGTTACAGCCTCTCGAATTGCTGCAACCGTATTTTCTGACACCGTTGTTGCCCCACGAATCGCTCGAACACGCCACTCCACTGTTGATATCCTCCTAAAAAGTTTTGAGTTTTGACCCAACGCGCTTGCTCAAGGGAATCTGGTTTGTAGGGGCGGGTTTAGGGATTTTCGCGCCAGCTATTGATGGTAACATTTGTACAAAACCCGCCCTGACTAGGTTTTGAGCTTTGACCCTTCACAACCTTCGAGGGCATGGTGCATGAGTTAACTCTTTTGTTTCCCCTGCACCCCGGCTCTCCTGCTCCCCTGTTCCTGGAGCAAACCCCTAAGGTCGATAGAGCCAAAGCGGTTGACCACTGGTCGATAGTTCAAATTCTAACCAATTTATCCCTGCCGATAACCCAGAGTTCATCCGACCCGTATTGCCAGGAATCAAACGACTCAAGAGGCGCTTAGGTTCTTCAATCGTCTCACATTTTGTTTTCTCTGGGTCAAGACCCACCAGTTCGGCTGCCCAGCGACGGGCATCTTCCTCAGTGCCGAGGCGATCAACCACCCCTAAATCCAAGGCTTGCTGACCCGTAAAAATTCGACCATCAGCAAAGCTTCTCACCGTTTCCACCGCCAGGTTTCGTGCTTCAGCAACGGTTTGCACGAACTGCTGATAACTCGTATCAATCATCTCTTGCAGAATCGTCTTTTCTGGCTCAGTGAGTTCGCGGTCAAACCCCAGAATATCTTTGTAGGGACCCGATTTAACAACTTTGAAGGAAACCCCAACCTTATCCAAGAGGCGTTCTAGATTATTGCCGCGCAGGATAACGCCAATGCTTCCTGTAATCGTACCAGGGTTGGTCACGATATGTTCAGCTCCCATACCAACGTAAACTCCCCCAGAGGCGGAGATATTCCCAAAACTGGCAATAATTTTCACCTTCTCCCGCAGGCGCATCAAGGCGCTGTAGATTTCCTGAGAGTCACCAACGGTGCCACCAGGACTGTCAATTCGCAACAGTAAGGCAGGAAATTTCTTTTCTTCCACGGTTTTGAGTGCGTCTAGTACCCGTTGGCGAGTATTACCAGCAATCAAACCCGTGATTTCGATGCGAGCAATTTGTTTACGCGATTTAGGCTTAAAGGGCCAGGGCATATCGTTTCAAAAATGAGGGATGTAGACACGAAGCGGTGTCCCGCCACGTTAAATACGTTAGCCAGCGTGAGAACCGCTATATTACTTTACCAGTTTGCACGATCTCAGACTTTTTGTCCGAATCATGTTTTCAGCACAGACCTGTCGAATGACGAAGGACGAAGGACAAAGGACAATAACCCATGACATTTTTGTCTCGTATGCTTAACATAAAGTAAAAATTTAGTACAATCTATGTAAAGAATCGTAAAAAAATATATCGGGTTGATCCCCAGCGTTGATAATAAACACGATCTCATGCAGCTCAAAATAACCAACCAATCCCCTTTTGCCCCCTTAAAGGGCGCACGCCGTGCGCCCCTACTGTTGATTGCACTGATTGCACCGTTTTTCCTGTGGGGGACGGCGATGGTCGCGATGAAAGGCGTCATTCCCGATACAACTCCTCTATTTATGGCGGGAGTGCGCTTAGTCCCGGCTGGAGTGCTTATTCTAATTGCAGCGTCGATAATGGGGCGTCCTCAGCCCAAAGGATGGGCAGCTTGGTTATGGATTAGCCTGTTTGCGTTGATAGACGGTGCTTTGTTTCAAGGCTTTTTAGCCGAGGGCTTAGTGCGAACCGGGGCTGGCTTGGGTTCAGTGATGATTGATTCTCAGCCTTTAGCTGTCGCCTTACTGTCAGGTTGGCTTTTTGGTGAAATTATTGGTCTGTGGGGTGGCATAGGACTGGCAATTGGTATTGTGGGCATCAGTTTGATTGGGTTGCCCGATGCCTGGATTGTGAGCCTGCTCCATGGCAATATGGCAACAGTGGAATTGAGTTGGCAGCATCTGTTTCAAAATGGGGAATGGCTGATGTTACTGGCGTCCCTGTCGATGGCTGTGGGAACGGTACTCATTGGCTTTATCTGTCGATATGCCGATCCGGTTGTGGCGACAGGTTGGCATCTGATTTTAGGCGGATTACCCTTGTTTGCGCTGTCGGGTATGTGGGAATCTCAACAGTGGGTGAACATTGACTTAAGTGGTTGGATGGCACTGGCTTACTCAACAATATTTGGTAGTGCGATCGCCTATGGGTTATTCTTCTATTTTGCCTCTAAGGGGAATCTTACCAGTCTCAGTGCTTTGACGTTTCTGACTCCTGTGTTTGCTCTGCTATTTGGCAATCTGTTTTTAGGGGAAGTCTTAAGTTCCCTGCAATGGGTAGGCGTCAGTTTGACGTTAGTGAGTATCTATTTAATTAATCAGCGTCAGGAAATTGCTCAGGGATTAACATCATTCCGCCAAGCTTGGACGAGTGTCAATCAAACCGTTACCGCCGAACCCTTAACGACGAGCGATCGCCTTATCCTCAGCTTGAAGGCGATGGGGTTAATTGCTTTACCGATCAAACTCCAGGATTCTGAAGTAGAAGGATTACCCCGCTAACCTATTTCAGCTTAACTTGATTCGGCGAGAAGTCCCACGCTGTACTTTTATGTCAGCGTCGGGATAAATCGCCCGTGAGGAAAAACTTGTTTTTATAAACATTTGCTTTTTCATGCCTTACCATAAATTACTCTCATCTGTTAAAATTAAAGTTATCGGCTAGAACTATAGCCACTTTCCCGCGAAAACCAAGCGGCGAAAAAATAGTATTCTGCCTTGGGAACCAGGGCTGCTGCGTGGGTTCTCCTGCTAGGAGATAAAGGTTAGATAACTAACCAGAGACGCTGAGTCAGACCAATGTACTTTCGGGTATTGAGGCATTGGCGGATGAGATGCGAAGCTTACATCATAATCTTAGATTTGATGTAGGTAGTTCACTATAGGAGTACGTCACGAGTAAGAATTTGAGCTATCTTGGAGTGAGACTAAATAGGCAAACTATCATGGCAAACCCTTC
>CAKZMA010001536.1 GCA_937127375.1 uncultured Coleofasciculus sp.
GTTCTTGCTGACCTTCCAATGTCGCTAACTTCTCTCCAGAGGTCTTCCACACTATTGCTGTTCCATCGGTTGATGCCGTAGCGATGTACTGCCCATTTGGGCTAAAACTTACGCTAGTGACCCATCCAGCGTGGTTTTCAAATCTTTCCAACTCTTTTCCATATCGATTCCAAAGTCTAGCTTTTCCATCTTCACCTCCTGTAACAATGTACTGTCCATCGCGGCTAAAATTGACACTCCAAACTGTGCGCCGATGCCCTTCAAGCACTTGACTTTCCTGACCCGATAAACTCCAAAGTTTGACCGTGCCATTGACTCCGGCGGTGATAAGCTGCTGTCCATCCGGACTAAAACGGATGCTGGTCACTCCATCCTGATTTGTCAGAAATTCTGAATCCAATTTAGTAATGGGTTGCTTAGAAACGTTCCACAGTCGAGCAATCCCATCACTACCTGCGGTGATAATTTGTTGCCCATCGGGACTAAAATTAACGCTAAGAACTGCCCCTAGATGACTCCTAAACGGTTCAGAAATTTGCTGTCCAGATAGACTCCAAAGTCGGGCAGTACCATCTTCTCCTGATGTGGCAAGATACTTTCCATCGGGACTAAAGCTGACACTCAAAACCAGTCCTTGATGACCTGTTAGTGGTACAAACTGCTTCTTAGATAAATCCCAAAGTCGGACGATGCCGTTTTCTTCAGCAGTAGCAAGATATTTGCCATCAGGACTAAAACTGACACTGAAAATTGCTTGACTATCACCTGTTGTCCGTAGCTCACTAATTTTCTGTCCCGATAGATTCCAGAGTTTAACCCTACCATCTTCCCCAGCCGTGGCAATCTGCTGCCCATCAGGACTGAAACGTATGCTAGTTACACTATTTTGATGCTTCCCAAAAGGTTCACTTATTTGTTCTCCAGACAAGTGCCAAAGAATTCCTGTGCCGCTTTCTCCTGCTGTAGCGAGATACTGCCCATCGGGACTAAAGTCCACACTCAATATCGCACTTTGATTGGTATTCCATTCTTTAATTAATTGTCCAGAAATATCCCATAGTTTTACTGTCTCATCTGTAGAGACTGTGGCGATGTATTGTCCATTATGGCTAAAACGCACAGACCCAATCTTATCCTGATTCTCGTTTGACTCTGTATCTTCTGACTCTGTATCTTCTGACTCTGTATTTTTTGACTTCGTATCTTTTAACTCTTTAATAAATTGCCCCGAAGAACTCCAAATTTTAGCAATACCATCCTCTCCAGCCGTCGCTATATATTTCCCATCAGGACTAAAACTTGCACTCATTACCCAACCCCGATGACCTTGCAATTGATTTCGTTCCCGAATATTCTCCAAAATTGACTGTAACGCCCTTACGGGACCAACAGCCGGATAATCTTGAAGTGAACGACCATCTTGCACCAGCTTTTGTAATTCTCGTCCACTCCTCATTACTGCCAGTAACGCGGCAAGTTCTCCTGACTGAAACTGTTGCAAAGCGAGTGTTGAAACTTGCTCTAATTGGCGACCTGCTTCCGTTTCATCCAGTTTTTTCTGGGCTAGGTTATACTCTGTTTCGGCTTGCTGACGTTTCGCTTGAGCCTGTTCAAAGGCTCTCTCTGCCTGTTGTTGTTCTTGCTGGGCGCGTTCTGCCTCTGCTTGGGCTTCTGTCTTTTCTTGGGTCGCGGTTTGTAGTCTCTGTCGTGCCTCTTTCTCCTTTTGAGCGACTTGTTGTAGTCCTTGCCTTACTTCTTGTTCTTTTTGAGTGACTTGTTGCAGTCCTTGTTCTGCCTCCGTTGCTCTTTGAGTGGCAATGTTCAGTCTTCGTTGTGCCTCTTTTTCTTTTCTGGCTGCTTCTTTAAGTTGTGAGGATTTATTTTTTACGTCTTGAGTGACTTGCACAAGATTGGTTTGAGCCGCTTGTAAGTTTTGCTGTATTTCTTTGGTCTCAAGTTGAGCGGCGTTTCTTTCATCATCTGCTTTACTTAAAGCTCTTTTATTCTGTTCTATTTGACTTAAACTATCGTTTAATTTCACACTCGCTTGAGTTGCCCAGACACTGATACCGACTAATCCCAAAATAGAAAATGCCATAACCGCAGAACCGATGCGAATCCGCTGTGTTGCCTTCCATTTAGCATCTTCCAAGATACGATTCGCCTGTTCAACCCGCTTAAGCTGGGCTTCAGCAAGTAATCGCTGCTCTTTTTCCCGTTTCAATTCTGCTAAGTTTTCCGCTTTTTGCTGCTGACGAATAAACTCAACTAGATAGTCATGCACCAATTGATAGCGGTTAGCTGGAGATTCGGGAATCTCAAATACTAAGCCCGATGTCACCAAAATCTCTAACACTAAGTCCAAGTTATCGGCTAGAGTTAAATCCGCCGCCAGTTCCCCACGAGTTTTTAGGGGTCGAGTGCCATTCTCGTCAGTGAGCAAATATAAAACTAACTCAGCCGTACTTTTATTCTCATCACCACAATCGTGAATAATCTCCTCTAGATACCGTTCGACTAATCTCTCCTTAGAACCAACCTGATTATAGTTCTCTAACGTGGTAATGCTATCGGTTTGTAACTGCGCCCCTACCACCTGCAACTCAATCGGACGCACTTCACCCAATTCTGTAGCTAACTCTTCAACTAACCGATTAATTAATGCTGTCTCTAGGTGGAATTGAGAATTTTCGGTCAAACTGTAGATAATGGCTCGTGCATCATCCGGTGAAAAATTACCGAAGTAGAAGAGAATGTCTTTATCGAGAATATTATTGTTAATCGCTTCCAGCTTTGTCCGGCGACATCCATCCAAGATGAAATGGAGGTAATCCTCCCGTAAGGATAATATCACCTTGACAAAGGGGACATTTAAGCAATCTCGCAAAAATTCAAAAAATAACTGTCGCTGTTCTGAATCTTGCCAGGAAAAGAAAAATTCTTCCAGTTGGTCAAAGATTAGCACTGTGAGCAGATTTCTGGATTCATTATGTTGTAACTGTTCAACAATAGCGGCTGAATCACTTTCCCTAGTTAATGACTCAAGCGATGGCGTTTCTATCCCTTGTTCCCCTAGACCTTTTGCTAATTCCTGACCCAACATTCTCACCCAATCGGTGTAAACTCGAATATAGATCGGTAAAGGATCACGAATGTTAATCACCTGCTGTTTAAGTGCTGGCACTAACCCAGCCTCTAACACCGAACTTTTACCCACACCAGACTGACCATAAATAACGGTTAGCTTATGCTGAGTGCTGCTAATTCGCTCAATTAAGCGCTTGACATCTTGTTGACGTCCAGATGCCGTAATTTCCGAGGGGATGGACTCGATTACCGGAGACTGCAAGCGACTCGCCCCAATGAACGCCCGAAATCCATACTGTCGCTCAATCAAACGCTGGTCTTGTTTAACGTGAAACGCTTTGAGGTAATTGCCTTGTTCAAAATAAAGCGATCGCAATTTTTCTAAAATCTGAATGTAACGCGGTGGGTTAGCTTGGGGATGACTTTCGCTTCTGGCACGTTCCAAACTGCGAACAGCTAAATCCAATTGACCAATCTGCTGTTGCGATCGCCCTAAGAGTAATAAATATAAACCCTGATGCCGTCGTTGCTGGATAGGAACCTGATCCAGAAGTTGTAACGCTTGCTGTGCCAGCTTATGGGCATTTTGCCCTTTTGACCGCGCTAATGCCACCTCTGCCAAAAAGCCGTAGTCTTGAGCTAATTGCACCAGACTCCCATAGGTTCGATGTAGGGTAATAGACTTCTCGGCTAACTGTTGTAGTTCATCCCAGGATTCTAAGTGCTGCAACACTTGAGCCGATTGATTAATGAACTTAGCCACTAATTCTGGGGATTCAAACACCTCCATCCCCTGCTGGAAATACCGTAGTGCTTCTTGCCAATGACGCTGACATTCCCGGCGTTCCAATTCAGCTTGGCGACAATAGCATAATCCGATATGGAATAACACCAGTCCGGTTCTCAAGTTGGCATGACTGGTACTGTCTCCTCCCTGCTGCCAAAACTGCAAACTCTGCTGATATCGGGTTAACGCCTGATCAAGGCGATCGCTCTCGTAGTCGGCTCGCCCTAAAACAAACTGTAGATTAGCATTGAGATTGGGTTCGAGGTGTAAATTGCTGCTGGCTGAATCCAGTTCCAGACGATAACCCGTACCCAGAATCGCCTCATTAGACAGAAACTCACTCCCACCCGCCTTTAAAACCGCCGTAAACACCCGCTCCGTCTGTTTCCAGAGAAAATCCCTCAATGTATCCGATGCGATCGCAAACTCGGTTATCGTCGCCCAACTCTCAAAATCTGGGGCTAATCGAATCAGCTTTTGCAGTACCTCATCATTCACCCAGCAGACGATGGGGAAATGGAAATTTTTGCGAAACTCCTCTCGCACTTGGTTCGCCGCCGTCAGGAGATGATCAATATCCTCAACGGCGTCTAACCCCAATATCATCAGTGCAGCAGGCTGTTCATCCCCCAATTCCGCCTGAATCTTTTGGTAGAGTCGCTTAACCGATGCTTGAACCTGGATAACTCGAATCTTCACACTGACTAACCCTTGCAGTTGCTGCACCATCTGGGCTTGCCAACTGACAAAATTACAGTGTGCCAAAATTAGCGAAAATTCACCCAAAGACGATTCAATTGCCCATGCTAAATCTGCCAAGGAGTTCTCGTAGTCAGCACTATCATCAGGACGGTATAGCTCATTCATAGCTGAAGTTGTTTAGCTTCTAGCAAAATGGGATTGATATCAAACCAAGACCCATCGCGATCGCGGTACTCAAATACAAACATACTGCGAATCAGTCTGTTATAGTTTTCATCTCCACTCACCTGCTTACTTTGTGCCACTTGACGCAGTAAATCCCACTCTTGGTCATCAATTCGCAGGCTTAATTGATTACGACGTTCTCGAATTACATCGTCTAAACGCTCCCACGACAAGGGCAGTTGCTTCTCTAGTTGTATCCAACGATTCAGCAACCTCAGCAAATTTCGCACATGACCGCCACTAACGTGACATAATCGATCCAAGGTTTCCGGATTATCAAATATCTCTGGTATTGCCTGTAAACGCTGTTGTGAATCAAAATCTGGAAACGCTCTGGCTAACACCATCTGACGCAGTAGTTTCATTCCTTCAGCACATTCGCTACCATCCCGTAACCGCACTGACACCATAGGCAAAACTTTGGGATCGCCGCCAAAGCGTTCAGTGAGCCGTTCAGCATCATTGGAAAAAATCAGCGCCAGGGGTATCGTATAAACGACATGGCAACCCAATTTGCTCAACTGTTCTCCCCGATCCACAAACAGGTATTCAGGTTGAGGACGCCCGGAAGGTTTTTGAGTATTATCGACCCGATCCAGATTATCCACAATCACAACTAGCCCATTTTTTCCCTGGCGCTTCAGCGCTGCGATCGCGGGTGTCAAGAGTTCCTGGTTGAGACACTGGAGAACGCTACTGGTACGAGGTTCTAGATAGTCCCTCAGTTTATCCCGGAGTTTTGGAGCTTCTTTAGTTTTTGCCGTTAGTTTGCCAATAACTAACGACAATTCTGCTTCTGCCGATAGTTCTATCGGTGTTTGCAAAAAGTCACCAATATCTTGAAAAAGTTTAGTAAAATAGCTAGGCTTGAGATTAATTTTTATATTTTCCAGGCTTTTACTCACCTGACGAGCAATCGCCAATAAAATATCACTAATATCAACATCTCCCATTTCCAAGTCTTGAGAGGATTCAAAATAAACCACATGAAATCCTTCCCGTTCTAAATCAGCTCTCAGGCGCAGCAACTCAGTAGACTTGCCGCTACCAATATGTCCAGTAAACAAATCGCAGGTTGCCTCGTCAGCCGAGAAAAACGTAATTTTATCGAGTAACTCTTCGATAAGTTTGCCGCCGCGCACTGTCGAGAAATCAGTATAGTACTTTTGATCCTGTGTGTTCGTGATATCTAGAGTTTTGCTCGGATTCGTTGCCTTATAAAAGTTTCGGACATCCAGCATTTGACTATTTCCTTGGCTATAATATTTTTTTTAGTCTACCTTAAGACAAGTGTTGTTCACATCGCTGAAAAATATAGCGCAGTAACCCTAAAATCTCGTCGAGATGAGCAATTCCATAGAGTAATGTTTCATACACCTCACCTCCAGTTGTTAATTTATAAAACCGCCAACCATCTCCATTGGTAACGATTCCAAATACATCAATCTCCTGCTCGCGTTGGCGATTTTGCCAGGAACACGCTTGCATTTCTACTAAACACTGAGCTAATCCTTGCTCAAAGTCATCTTTTTTGGCTTCCACAATACAGAGATAAGGTGTTTCAATATAAGCTTTACGTTCAGTAATCAAATAATCAACATTTCCTGTAGTGATATCAGATTCTAAAGCTGCCCCTTTCCATATTTTTAAGGTTTTACAGGGTTGTATAGCTTCTTCGCAAATTGCATCAATCACTATTTTTTTAGATTCTTCATACTTTTGTAAGTCAAAACATTGTAATCTAGCCCAGCGTTCTTGAAAAAAGGAGCTGGGTGCAACGGGGTTATAGTCAACCTGCCAGAGTGATAGTTCCTTTAGGTTTAATTGCTTGAAGGCTTCTGTGGTATTAAAGCTAGCAAAGTTTTTTTTTCGCTTTTTTGGAGTTGACGGCATTTTGCGCTTTCCTGCTCAAAAAATAGGCTTCACTATTTAGTTATTCTCTAAATATCCATTACTAGGGGATTGGGAGTCGGCTCAATGACGTGCGTCCGCTCCAATGGTAAAATCTATTCCACCATTTTAGCTGTTCCACGCCAGTTGGTTGGATTGAGCGATCGCGTAATCCAACAGGTTAATCTGGAGTTGGGTGTTATCCTGCAAGCGTTGATTGGCGCTAAAGCGCAACTACAAGCGCAATTACAAGTATGACTGTTTTTTGTTCTCAGTTACAGCAGCGATTAGCGACTCCTCTGAAAATTGGTTCGTTTGAAGTTAAGAGTCGGGTTCTCCAGTCTCCTCTGTCTGGTGTTACGGATTTGGTATTCCGTCGTTTGGTGCGCCGCTATGCGCCAGAGTCGATGATGTATACGGAGATGGTTCATGCAGCCGGATTGCATCATGTCAAGGGTTTATCCAAAATCATGGATGTTGATCCTAATGAAAAGCCGATTAGTATCCAGTTATTTGACTGTCGCCCCGATTTTCTGGGAGAAGCCGCCCAGAAAGCTGTAGCGGAAGGCGCGGATACAGTGGATATTAATATGGGATGTCCGGTGAATAAAATTACCAAAAAGGGAGGGGGTTCGTCGTTACTGCGAGAACCGGAAACGGCGGTGGCGATTGTCCGGGCGGTGGTGGAGGCGGTGTCTGTTCCGGTTACGGTGAAGACGCGGATTGGTTGGAGTGATGACGAGATTAATATCCTCGATTTTGCCAAGCGGATGGAGGATGCGGGGGCGCAAATGCTAACGTTGCACGCCCGTACCCGCGCCCAAGGGTATAAGGGTGAGGCGAAGTGGGAATGGATTGGTAAGGTGAAGCAGGTTCTGTCGATTCCAGTTATTGCCAATGGCGATATTTTTTCAGTAGAGTCAGCCGTGAAATGCTTGGAACAGACGGGGGCGGATGGGGTGATGTGTTCGCGAGGAACATTGGGGTATCCGTTTTTGGTGGGAGAAATTGACCATTTTCTGAAAACGGCGAAACGGTTAGCACCACCGACTCCGGTAGAACGGTTAATCTGTGCCAAGGAACACTTACAGGCTTTATGGGAGTATAAAGGCGATCGCGGCGTTCAGCAAGCCAGAAAACATTTGGCGTGGTATACTAAGGGTTTTGTGGGAGCCAGCGACTTGCGAGATCAGCTAAGTCGCATTGAAACGGTGAAACAGGGGGTGACGTTGATTGACACTGCGATCGCGAAGTTGTAATCTGGGCATGATGGCAAGCCAAGTTCAGTCCTGTCTCACCGGATAAGGGGACAGGCTTGTTCCCATGGGAATTAATCGCTACTATGGCAACAGTCGTTAAAATATTTCAGATAAATGTGTCCAACGATGCCATTGATGGGCAGATAAAGTAATGCAAAACCAAACGTAAAATAGAGATGTATCGGTAGGGTTATCGACCAAAAGTTACACCGTGGACTTATACCAAGGCAGAATTACTGATGGGTAGGTTTGTCTAGGTTTTTAGAAGCGGTTAAGCCACACTAGCTGTTCCCCGTACAAGTGGGGAAGAGTGAGCGCAGACCTCACTATACAAGCCGTAAAGGGAAAGACTACGAGTACCTTGAAAGCATCTCTGAGCGCCCATTTAAGGGATTCAGAAGCTTAGGCTTACCCGAAGCGAGAAGCGTTAGAGCGTCACTCAATCAACGCTAGTAATGGTCAAAACTGTTTAGGTGTTTGCTCTACTTTCATGAGTGAAGCCGTCTCAGTTACTTTTGAATTACTGTTTAGTCCAGGGAGTGTAGTCTAAGCACAGTCACGATTGATCAGTATCGCTGCTGGTCTAAATACGCTAATTTTGTTAGAGATCGAGTTGGATGATTATTATCATCCATTACTTATTGTACGCTAGAAGGAGGATATAGTATGACCCAAGTGGTTGTAGGCGAAAATGAAGGAATTGAGTCAGCGCTGCGCCGATTTAAGCGGCAAGTGTCCAAAGCAGGAATTTTTGCAGATATGAAGCGCTTGCGCCACTTTGAGACGCCGATTGAAAAGAAAAAGCGCAAAGCAGTAGCTAGACGACGTAAGCGGCGAGTCCGCTAAGCAATTTCTCAATACCTTTTCATCCAAATAGACATTCCAATCGGGATGTCATGTGGTGTATTCGCAAAAACCACAGGAATAGTTTGTCAGCCGCCAGTTAGTCCTGACGGCTGATTGAAGTATTTTATCCCTTTTTTCCACCAAAACTCATATCATGTCTGGTTGAATACTTACACGTTGGTGAAGACAAGGCAGAAGGTTCGCCGGGAAGGAGGAAGGGGGGAGACAAGGTAAAAACATTTACCTCTGTTTTATAACAATCCCACAAAATGAAGTGGTCCTTGACCACTAATTAACTCCAAAACTAAAGCTAGAAAGCCAATCATCGCCAAACGACCATTCCAGACTTCAGCCGCCGTTGTCATACCCCATTCCCAACGTTCTTGGGGATACATTTTAACTTTTTTGCTGGGGCGCACAACTTCGGCAAATGTTCGTGGCGGCGTGTTTAAGGCATCTACGACTAAGGTGGCGAGGGATTCAATAAAAACGGGATGGGTATTGAGTGCTGGAACTCGCTGGAAGTTGTCAATTCCAGCTTCTTCTGCGATTTCCCGATATTCAATATCAACTTCTTGTAACGTTTCAATATGTTCAGATACAAAGCTAATCGGGACAACCAGCAAGTCTTCGACTCCTTGATTCCCTAACTCTTTCAGTGCATCTTCAGTGTAGGGTTGCAGCCACTCCACAGGACCTACCCGACTTTGATACGCCAGGGTATGAGGGTTGGGGCGATTGAGCGTCTGCATAATTAGATCTGTGCAATGCTCAATCTCTTGTTGGTAGGGGTCTCCAGCTTCTGTGACATAGCTACTGGGAACACCATGGGCGCTGAAGAAAATATGAACAGCGTCAGGATGATCAAACCGTTGCAGTTCCTGATCAATTAAGTCTGCCATGGCTTGCAGGTAGCCCGGTTCTTGATACCAAGAGGGAATGACCGTGTATTCCAGTTGGTTGAGTTTAGCATCGTCCTGCCAAAGTTGTTCCAGAAGCCGGAAACTGGAACCACTGGTACTGATGGAAAATTGGGGGTATAGGGGTAAAATGACCAGGTGTTCAATGCGATCGCGTTTAACATGGGCGATCGCTTCCTCAGTGAAGGGATGCCAGTAACGCATACCCACATAGATATTCGCCTCTTGCCCCTGCTGCTTTAACGTCTCCTGTAAAGCTTGGGCTTGGGCTTCAGTAATGTGCCGCAGCGGTGAACCTCCACCAATTTGGCGGTAATTCTCTTGCGACTTCTTTGCCCGCATTGTCGAGATGAACCAAGCCAGGGGCTTTTGCATCCACGAAAATGGCAGGCGAATAATTTCGGGATCGGCAAATAGATTAAAAAGAAAGGGGCGGACATCCTCTAAATTATCCGGTCCACCTAAATTAAGTAATAATACCCCAACACGACCCATAGCAACCACGGCATTCCAAATATTTCATATTTGTTACTGATTTTAACAATATATGCTGGTAATGGTCTGAGTTTTCCGGAAAAAATCTAGATTCTTGATCCTAGCAGAACTATGGCAACCGTATTAAGACCGTTGAGTTATCAGTATCAGTGGCTATATGACACGATTTCTCGATTAGCCGCCACCAGTGTGGGTGGAGAACGGCGATTCCACCATCTGCCTTTGCACGGCTTAACAATTGACTCAGAAACGCAAGTGTTAGACCTTTGCTGTGGCGGGGGTCAGGCGACCCGGTTTCTGGTGGAGTATTCCCAGAATGTCACAGGACTGGATGTTTCACCCTTATCGCTGCAACGCGCCGAAAAGAACGTGCCTCAAGCAAAGTATGTAGAAGCCTTTGCCGAGAATATGCCGTTTTCGGAGAATCAGTTTGACCTGGTGCATACCAGTGTAGCACTCCATGAGATGCCACCGTCAGTGTTGCAGCAAATTCTTAGGGAAGTGTATCGGGTGTTGAAACCGGGTGGTGTGTTCGCGCTGGTGGATTTTCACAAGCCGACGAATGTTTTATTTATGCCGGGAGTCGCCCTGTTTCTCTGGTTATTTGAAACGGAAACGGCGTGGCAGTTATTGGAGACGGATTTGGTGAGATTGCTGAAGCAGACAGGGTTTGCATCCTGTGAACAGCACCTCCATGCGGGGGGAAGTTTGCAGGTGATTCAGGCAAAAAAGTGAGCAGTAAAAGCAGGGTTTGTAGGGGCGGGTTTAGGGACTTTCGCGCAGGCTATGGATAATAACGTTTGTGCAAAACCCGCCCTGACCTGACCCCAATGAATGATGCCGATTTTCTTGAGCATGATAATTGAGGGGTGGTGGTAGAGCGATCGCGCTTAAGAGATTGTTCCACCCGTTGGCGGAAAATGTCAGTGGGGGCTTCTGTCCAATTGGCTTCCCAGTGAAGGGCGTCGAGAAACAATTACACAAGCTGGGCGAATGGAATTCGCAGCTACACAAACAAAGTCCGCCTTCGCGGACTTACAACTTGTACTTTATTGGAAACCAATAAGCTGTCACGCATTTAAATTGGGAATGGGTAGCGAGCAAGATGCTCGCATTACAAGGGTTTTGCAGTTTCTGACATTAAGGTTTAAATGAATAACAGCTTAGAAGCAGGTTTTTACATATAAACACGATTTATAAACACTATGAATAATTGAATTAATCAGTTAGCCATTAATTCCCAAGTAGGAATTATTGATTTATGTCGATG
>CAKZMA010001537.1 GCA_937127375.1 uncultured Coleofasciculus sp.
AAGATAATAAAAGTAGTAGCGAGCAAGATAATAAAAGAATTAGCGAGCAAGATGCTCGCACTCCTAATCATCGCCAATTGGATAAAAACGTAGTGGGAGCGTCTCGCTCCCTACCGGGGAATTCGAGCGAGAAAGATAATAAAAGTAGTAGCGAGCAAGATAATAAAAGAATTAGCGAGCAAGATGCTCGCACTCCTAATCATCGCCAATTGGATAAAAACGTAGTGGGAGCGTCTCGCTCCCTACCGGGGGATTCAAGCGAGAAAGATAATAAAAGTAGTAGCGAGCAAGATGCTCGCACTCCCAAGAATCGCCTCTTGGAATATGATCCAGATACTACAACCACAATCAGCAGAGGTGTTGGTAAATGTCCGAACTGCGGGATCATCATTGAAGATGAGGTAATTAAATCTCAGGCTCAATCAGGAATTTTAGACCATCAGCTATACGCAGTTGCTTTTAGAAAAGGAAAAAGTGGTTTAGAGTTTAGAATTCCGACAGAAAAAGATATAGAAGGCTGGGATTTAGCAAAAAAATGGATATCTGGCAATTTTATAGAACTGCAAACCAATAATTCAATTCCCTCTGAGACTATTATCAACGATCATGGTCAGATCCTGAATTACTGTCAAATTTGGTCAAATTTATTCAATCCTCGTCAGCTTCTAACCCTTGTTACCTATGTAAAAATTATCAACGAGGCAAAGTTAAAGCTACAGACTGAATATGAACCAGAGAAAGCAGAAGCGATCGCAACTTATTTAGCATTAGTTTTAGATAGATGCATTGACGCTAATTGTCGATTAGTTATTTATAATGCAGCCAGAGCTTGTATTCAAAAGGCTTCAACACAACATGCATTAAACTTAATGTGGAACTATCCAGAGGTAAATGGGGCAACAGAACTTTGGCAAGCGTGTCAAGAAGAAGCAGCTAGAGACTACACAAAACTTTGCTCTTTATTCGGAACAAAACCCCACTCAATCGGATTATCTGGAATCGAACACTATGACCCAAAATCTATCCAAATAGAAGCAGCATCAGCCGATAGCCTCTTCCACATCCCCGACAACTCCATAGATGCCGTTATCACAGACCCTCCCTACTACGGAACTGTACCTTATGCAGATTTAGCCGATTTTTTCTACGTCTGGCAAAAACGCACCCTCGGCGACATTTTCCCCGAACTATTCCTAACCGAACTCACCGACAAAGACAGAGAAGCCGTCGCCAACCCCTCCCGCTTCCGCAACATGGGGATATCCGCCGACGAACTCGCCAACCAAGACTACGAAGCGAAAATGGCACTCGCCTTTAGCGAATATTACCGTGTCCTGCGAGATGACGGCGTAATGACCGTACAATTTAACCACAAAGACTCCGGCGCATGGGATGTTCTGGCAAAATCCCTCATCGATGCTGGCTTCGAGATTACCGCATCCTGGGCGGTTAGCACCGAAAATCCCCAAAACCTGCACCAAGCCAAGAAAAACTCCGTCTCCAGTACCGTTCTCCTCGTCTGTCGCAAACGTGACTCCAACGCCGCCCAAGCCTGGTGGGATGACCTAAAAATAGAAGTTGCCAATATTCTCGAAAGTCCAGACTATGACCCCTTTATCAGTGAACTCGAACCCCAACAACACCAGCCCAACCTGAGAAAACCTTGGGCGGAACGCATGGAAGAAAATGGAATTACCGGAATTGACCTCTACTTAAGCGCCTTTGGTCCGGCGTTAAACGTCTTCTCCCGTTCCCACCCCATCCTCGACAGCAGTGGCGAAGAAGTGCGCCCAGAACTTGCTTTCGCTGAAGCCAGAAAAGCGATCGCCAATTACCGCTTCCGCAAACTCGTCCAAACCGACACCGCCGGATTTGACCCCCTCACCCAATGGTATCTCCTGGCTTGGGATGCATTCAAAGCGCGAGAATTCCCCTTTGATGAAGCCAGACAACTCGCCCTCGCCATCGGTGGCTTCAATGTCACCGACTTAGCCAAAACCCACAAATTACTAGATTCCACCAGTGGCACTTGTAAACTATTATCCCCCCAACAGCGCCTGAAAAAACGCGCCTTTTCCGTCAACGAACAGGAATTTTCCGCCCGATATTTAGTTGATGGACTTCACGCCATTCTCGCTATCTACCAAGAAGAACAAAGTATCCAACTGGTGCGCCGTTTCATGAAAAATACTGGACTTGTCAGTAATGATATGTTCATGAAAACCATGGAAGTGGCATTTAAAGTAATTCCCGATAGCGTTTCAGAACACAAAGCCTTGTTAGACTTGTGGTTAGCGATGGATGAAATTAAGGCAAAAGTGGTGATGGAACAGATGGAACTACCGTTAGAGGGAGGGCAATTAAGTTTAGATTTTGATAACCTTAGCAATTCTCCATGATTGATGACATTAATTTATCGTAGTAGTGGGAGCATCTTGCTCCCTGATAAACGTCAAAATATGGCTCCCTGATAAACGTCAAAATATGGCTCCCTGATAAACGTCAAAATATGGCTCCCTGATAAACATCAAAATATGGCTCCCTGATTTAACCGACTTAGGAGTATGAGTAGTCGGACAAAAGAAAACGACACTATATAAAGTTTTGTAAATAGCCCTCAAAGCCTTACTGTTCCCTGTGAGACACCGAGCGTGTTACCGAGCGGAGTCGAGGTAAGTCGAGGTGTTCCCCGTTAAGAGTTCCCTAATCTCAACAGTTAACTGTAATTGTGTCCACCTACTTAAATCAATGAATCCTCAAAATCCAGACAAATCGTTTAGGTTAACCCCAGGAATAATCCCATGGGTTATAGGAATCAATTTACTTAGCCTAAATTCCTTGATTACCCTCACTCCCCAAGCCGCTTTTAGTCAATCCAATTCCCTTATTCCCTTAACTCTACTCAATAAATCCTCAGATCATACAAAACACAATCCTGATCAGAATACCCGATTATTCGCTCAAAACGGCTTAATTCAAGTTCCGGAAGACCGACGATTTATCAACCAGAATTTTTCTCAACGTCTATTTTGGTATATTCCCTGGTGGAATGATGCTTGTGGGTATTACAGTTTAAATCCCTATTGTGCTTATCAAAGAAAACATCTCTTTAAAGATGTCACCTTGATTACAGAAGCCGACTCAACTGCTTATGCTAGGGCAACTCTGGAATTTAAACAGCCAGTTTCCTTATCACAAGCCTTATCTTATGCCCAGATTATTAGCCGAGGCGATATGCGTTTGAATTCACCCACCTCTCGTTCTGATGAAAAGATAGTGTACGATGAAACTGACCCTGAATTTAATGCCGGAAGTGTCGCCGAATTTCAGCTTACACAGAATCAAAACGTTAGTAAAATAATCTATACAATTGTCACACCCTAAGCCGAAAATAATACTGCATTTAATTTGGGTATTCGTAGCGATAAAGATGCTCACAATACTGCATTTAAATTGGGTAAGCTGTCATGTATTTAAATTGGGTAGTTCCCTAATCTCAACCGTTAACTTTAATTGTGTCCACCTACAAGTAGCGAGCAAGATGCAAGTAGCGAGCAAGATGCAAGTAGCGAGCAAGATGC
>CAKZMA010001538.1 GCA_937127375.1 uncultured Coleofasciculus sp.
CCTATCTCCTGCTTGGAAAATTCAGTTCAACAAAGATTTCCATTCTTTTTTCAAACAGTGCAGCACCTCAGGCTCAAAGAGGACAACTTTTTGGTCGTCGGGAAACTTTCCTTGGCACAAGCGCACGGCAATTTGTCCTAAGCTTTCACTGAAAAGAATCTGCTTAAATAACAGATTATCTGTTTTCTCGATCAGATGAACCGCTGTAGCAAATTCCCCTTCTAAATCAAAACCAACATTCAGTTTGATGTGATGGACTTCGTGAATACAGCGGAAAATCAGGTTAATGTCTGAACCCAAAAGATCAGAGTTGTTGAACTGAGTGGTAATCATTAGTTTTCCTTGGTTGTAATCCCTATAGATATGCTCTAAGCTCAGTTCTGTTCCTTTCATGTAAGGAAAGTAATCAACATACTGAAACTCCATACCCTGGAGTTCTACCTGTGCTATATCCACGATAAACTGACGGAAGCCTTTCACGATGGAAGGCGAGAGATCATACGCTGGGGTATCAATGTAATACCGAGCAATGTCTTCAAGATTCATTTGTTTTTGTTAGATGCAACCAACTGATAATCGAAATCACCAGACAACCTAATCATTGACCTGGCTTGCTGAGGGTAGTCCCTCACAGAATTCACCCAATTCAATTTTGGGAGATCTCAGCCCAAAAAACATCCAGAGAACTACGGAAATTTTTGGGTGAAATTCCCGAAAAGTCCGCGTGGATTCACCGATGGAGGTTTATTTATAAAGTAAATACAAAAAAGCTAGACAAAGTACATAGACTGTGCTACTCACTTTGTTTTATCGAGGTATTGGTTCAACCTAAGCCAATATCGAGAAGCATCATGATCACGAATCCTACTATAATCCCAATTGTGGCTTCGTGTTCGCGACCTTGACGATGGGATTCGGGGATAATTTCATCGCTAATCACAAACAGCATCGCACCCGCTGCAAATGCCATTCCCCAGGGTAAAAGGGGTTGTGCGATCGCCACCACACCTGCACCCAGTAAACCCCCCACGGGTTCGACTAACCCTGTCAACAACGAAACCCCCACAGCATAAAAGCTTGAGTAACCTTCCGCCAACAACGAAACCGCTACAACCAAACCCTCTGGAATATTCTGCAATCCAATCCCGATCGCCAAGGGAATTCCCTGCGCCGGATTTCCTGCACCAAAGTTAACCCCAACCGCCAAGCCTTCGGGAAAGTTATGAATCGTAATCGCGATAATAAATAACCAAATGCGTCTGAGATGTTGAGAATTTACCCCTTCTGAACCCTTATGAAAATGTTCGTGTGGTAGATACTTATTACTTAACCCTAAAAACGCCGTTCCCAGAAGCACACCCAAACTCATAATTAACGCTGCATTCATCGGGGAAGCGCCTTGAGAAATCGCCGCATCTTTACCCGGTACAATTAACGAAAACGCCGTCGCAGCTAGCATTACCCCACCCCCGAATCCTAACGCGATCGCTTGTAATCGGTGGGTCAAAGGAATCGGTAAAAATACGGGTAACGCACCGACAAAGGTTGCGAGTCCCGCCAGTAAACTGGCAATAAAACCCGCAAGAATTGGATTCATAAGGGAACAGGGAACAGGGAACAGGGAACAGGGAACAGGGAACAGGGAACGGTAAGAATGTTCTAACTTGCCTTAAGCTGTTCGGCATTTAAACATTAATGTCAAGAATGGCTCTCATCATTGCCGTAGTGCGAGCATCTTGCTCGCTACCCATCCCCAATTTAAATGCATGACAGCTTAGTGCTGCTATATTGCTGACTCAGCCAATCGAGAATTAAGGAATTAACCCTGTCTGGCTTCTCATCATGTGGACAATGACCCGCTTGGGGGATGGCAAAAAACTCGACATCTTTCTCCATTTGGCGCTGCTGCTGGTAAATCGCCGCCCCATTAATGGGTGTCCAAGGGTCATTTTCGCCCCAAAGAACTAATAGAGGACGGTTTAATTTGGGTAATAATTCCCCAGGCGCAGGACCGGCTGGACCCGTTAAGACAGATGCAAATACCTGTTGGGCACCCGGATCACAGGAGGGCTGGTAGAGTAAATCGACTAATTCTTCTGTAATCGCGGCGGGATCACAGTAAACCTGACGCAGGGTGTTGCGAATGCGGTTTTTTTGGCGAATTCGGTTAAATAAAAACGGACCGACGGTTTTAGAACTGACCAATTTGTTAAAGGTTCCCATCACCAGCCGCAAGGGTAAATTTAACTCATCGGGACGGTGATTTAAGCCCCCTGCACAGTTAATTAAAACACCACCAACGGCGATATCCGGGTCTTGAGTAACCACCATTAAACTCAATAGCGCCCCAATTGAGTTGCCAATAAATACCGTTGGTTCTTGGATATGGGCGTCCCAGAAGTCTTTGATCTGTTCCTGCCATACCTCTAAGCTGTAGTCTAAGGCGGGTTTATCTGATCCGCCGAACCCTAACAGGTCAATCGCAAACACCCGATATCCTGCATCCGCCAGCACCGGGATATTCTTGCGCCAATGTCCAATGGATGCACCAAAGCCGTGAATCAATAACAAGGGTTGACCTGTTCCCTGGACGGTGTATTGAATTGAGTGACCTTGCCAAGTCCAAACGTGCTTTTCTAAGGGGTTGTTCGGGATTCGCGGTTGGGTAATCACGGTGCTTTATGAAGTTTGTTTAAGTGTTTTGTTCTATGATACCGGGATTGAGACAGATTCTGGAAAATTTTTGCCCAGATTCCTGTTTATTGAGAATCGCCACGTTTGAATAAATGGGAACAGTTTCCCCATCAGTTCTGTCTTTAGATTCCTTTTGTTTGTGTTTGGTATGCGTGTTATGAGTCAACAACTATTTGCGTCAAGCGGTAGGATAATGATCGTTGTCACTGGATTTGCGATCGCCACCGCTACTCCTTCCTTGGCAAATCCTATCCCCACATCTCCCCTAGAGGTGATTCAGGGGATGGAACTTGCCCAAACCCCCTCAGTAGAAGCGGATACCGTTGAATCTTTACCTGACGCGATCGCAGAGGCTGTCTTTGAGGATATCAGCCGTCGCCGTAATTTGGATACATCTGAGCTAAAAATCCTCAAAGTCGCCCGCCAAACTTGGTCTGATGGTTGTTTGGGATTAGGCGACGATCAGATTTGCACCCAGGCGCTAGTTCCAGGGTGGTTGGTGATTGTCGGGAGTGAGGATAAACTGTGGGCGTATCGCACGGATGGAACGGGTTCAGTCGTCGCCCTGGATGAAACCGTAAGCCAGAAAATGACCGCCCGGTATACCGCGACGCTGATTGAAGAACAACGCATCCGCACCCGCAACCGTGAAACTACGCAAATTACCTCCGGAAGTACCACCAGTCAAACCACACAGGGAACTGTTGACAGTCGCGCTAGTCAACGTCAAACCAACCAAACCACTCAGATGAGTGGGAGGACGACTCAACAGCAACAAGTCGCCGCTAGTGGTTCCCAAATCCGCCAAACTGTACAAACGAATTTCGCTGATATCGCCAGTAACTATTGGGCGCAGGACTTTATTGCCGAATTGGTACGCTTAGATATTATCAGCGGATTTCCCGATGGCAGATTTCGTCCCAATGAACCTGTGACTCGCGCCCAGTTTGCGGCGATGATTCGTAAGGCGTTTGAGAAGACGAAAATCCGTAATGTTAGTATCCGGGATGTTTCTAGCCGTCACTGGGCATACAATGCCATTGAAGAAGCTTGTGAAACGGGGTTTTTAACGGTTAATTCTGCTAATAACTTTAACCCCAAGCAAAAGTTATCGCGATTGGAAGTATTATTGGCATTAACTCAGGGGTTAAATTATTCTGTGAATGGATCAGCGACGAACATTTTGCAATTTTATAATGATGCATCAGCGATTCCGGTTAATGTTCGTCCTTTAGTTGCTGCGGCGACGCAGCGAGGCATTGTGGTCAATTATCCTAATGTCGAATTACTGAATCCTAATCAGATAGCAACTCGGGCAGAAGTAGCGGCATTTTTGTATCAAGCTTTGGTGAGTACCGGGGAAACCGTGGCAATTTCTTCTCCTTATGTGGCGGCGATTGAATTTGAAGAACTGGAAAATGAGGTGCAAGAATCGGGTGGAGAACAGGAAATAGAAATGGAAAAACCTCGACGCCAAAATTGTAACCAAGGCATTGGTAATGGGGCAGAAGGTTGTGATCCCGGCAATTCTCGTCCTCATGGCGGTAGTAATGATGAGGGGGGACGAACACCAGGAAATCGCTAATAATAAGTAGGGGGATATTCAGCCCCATTGGTGTCAACTTAAGCTCAAACAGAACGCAATACCTTGACGCGACCCTAACCCTCCCTTTATCAAGGGGAGGGAACTGGAAATTACCCCTTCCGTCCCCCTATTTGATCCCCCTTCCGTCCCCCT
>CAKZMA010001539.1 GCA_937127375.1 uncultured Coleofasciculus sp.
ATGCGATCGATACCGGCTTCACGTTGGGTTTGCCAGTTGGTTTCTTCAACCTGGCGCACAGTTTCCCATAAGGATTCTGCGTCTAATTTGTTACTCCAGAAGGCTTCTAAGGCTTTTTTGACTTCGCGGTTTTTGCCGATGCGAGGATAGCCTACTGTTGCGGTTTGAATGGACATGGTTTTTCTGGGTTTAATTAAGGTGTAATAGCCCGGATTTGATCAAGCGCTAAGGGTAGCACTTCACCATCAAGGAACAGCACTCAAGCTATCTAATGCCTCAGGCAATTAATCGGTGTTCCCGGAGTCATTAGAGCGATGAAATGCTATAGGTTGTGTTTAATTGGTGCAATTTCCTCAAAGGCAGAATCTGTGCCAGAAAATCCGGTTCAACGGTTCAGGCGATTCTGACCTAGGCGGGAAAGCCTTGGATATAGTAATGCTATATTTCCGGACAGCAGAAGCACTGCCTTGGATGGATAAATTGCCAAACCAATCGAGTAATGCCAGTTAGCATCTGTAGCGTATTTCTGGCACGATCAGAGCGTAAAATCGCGGGATGAGACTATTCATGATTGTATACATCTGTACCTCGCAGATGGATGAAATGATTTGACTAAAATTGCTTGACATTCGGCGGGCATTCTGACTCAAAGACCTCAGTCTCATTACAGCTGCGGGACAGCGTCGGATTTGCACCGAACTTTCCCCATTACTTCTAACGGCTGATCCCCGTTAGAACCGAAGGTTGATTTTCACTATATCACCATTATGTCTTTTTTGTCTCCCCAGCTCCCCTGATTTTGCTCAGCAGGGGAATAAACAAGGGGAATGGTGGAAATGGTTAAGTTTTATGACTCTCTGTTGCCAGCAGATATCCACAAAACAGATGATATGAGCCTCTGGCATCGTAACCATTAGCCAGAGAGGTGACATGCTCCCTCTGCTTCAGCCGTAACGAATTGTCCGAAAGTCCACACGGTTTGTATCCGGCTCATAAAATGTGTAAGTGGCTTTTCCGGGTTCTCGTCCCACATTACCCACCCCAATAACCCGACGAGGAGATGCTGTTGCTGTCTGAACCGACTGTTGACCCTCAAGCGTGGTGATTTGTGAAGACACAGAACCTCCTTGCAGTTGGTACTCAAAAGTTAAACCCGATCGACCACAAAATAGGTTAGTTGCACCCACACGCATCAAGCGATCGCACATCTGCCAAGGGGGTGTCTGAGGCGTCAATTCATCATCCACACTCACGCTGCTACCATGAATCAGTAGACAATCGAGTTCTAAGAACCCAAAATCTAGGCGGCGAATCCATTCAACCGTTTGCCGGGAAACAGCATCCCAAAGCAATTTTACGGTGTCAGCACCATAGTTCTCAATCAGTTGAGTCGGTTCGCCTGTAGCTGCCAATCCATGAAGAATCAGACATTGTTCCTCCCACCAACCTGTACAGATTTTGGGTAAACATTCGTTGGGTTTTGGAGAACGAATTCGCCGCACGACCTGTTCACTTTCGGGTCGAGAACTAATAAAATCCCCCAAAATATAAATATCATTTACGCCTCTATTCTGGTGTTGAATATCGGAAATTACCGCTTCATAAGCAACAATATTTCCTTCAATTCCACTTAAAATTGCCCAGGTTTCCATTGTTATTCAGTATGGGGGAGAATTGGACTTAACGGTGGAGAAGTCGTTTGTCATTTGTCAGGCTTTAAAGACAGGATAAACGTGACAACCGTCTGCCTTCTGTTAACTTATGACCAAGAAAGGTTTATCGCGCACAAATATGAGTTGGATCATCCGCTTTTTCGGCATACTCCAATCCTCGTGCCAATCGCCACGCAAAAATAGGAGGTAAGCCTTTATCAATAATTGCCGCACAGGTTTTTTGGTAGTCGTACTCAACCTCCCTCAACGTTACCTGTTCGGTTTCATTATCGTAAATAACATAGGTGGCATTCGGGCGTCCGTGACGAGGTTCTCCGACAGAACCCACATTGATAATCCGTTTCAGGGGAGCCTGGAAAGTTTGCTGTTGTTGCTGTTCCTCGCTACTCATCTTGACTTGCAGTTGACCCCCTGCTAACGTCCGCACATAAGGCAGATGGGTATGTCCACAGAAAAGGACATCAGCACCCGTCGAGAGAACTCGTTCCACGGCTAAAAAAGCATCTAACTCCGGCAACAGGTATTCATGATTACTGTGAGGACTCCCATGAACAAAACAGAGGTTCCCTTCTTTTAAGCTATAAGGTAGTTGGGCGAGGAATTCTCGTGTTTCAGGGTGAATTTCCTGATTCGTCCATTCGTGAGCAATGCGTCCTCGTTTTTCGGCTAATAGTGAAGGATAGGAACATTCGCAAGCGTTTAATCCTTCAACAACATCTTCATCCCAACATCCCTGACAGGTGGGAATATCGAGAGAGCGAATTTGTTCGACTACAGCATTGGGATGGGGTCCATAACCCACTAAGTCGCCAACACAAACGATTTTGTCAGCGTTTTGGTGATCAATATCTAATAAAACGGCATCTAAGGCTGGGTAGTTTCCGTGAATGCAGGAGATAACAGCAAGTTTCATGCTTCTTCTTCTTCTTCTTCTGGATCTAAAATAGCTAAGGATTCTTTGATTTGTTGTTGGTAATGATGAACAGCTACATCCGATAAACAGCAATCTTTCAGTGTTTGGGCGATCGCGCTCTTATCCAACGCCACACCCACCACTTCAATCCCACTGAAGCGCTGGGGACGACCTTCAAGCCAACGCGGAAGCGCTAACTCGGTGTAGGTACTATTTATCCCCGCGACAAAATCAAAATAAAAGGCGCGTCCATCGGCTAGGTCAAAAATTCCCTTGGCTCGATTCACATTGCCATAGGCTCCCTGGGTTAACTCCGCCCAAAAGACATCCAGACTAGCTGGATCAAGCACTTGACCGCTAATCGGCGCACGCCAAAGCTCAGGATTTCCCTCTGGGGTGGCAATTGTCACCCCAGGCACGACTTGGTCTGCCCAAACGTGCCATCCGGTATCCTGAACATTGGGTGGCATCACGGCAACGCGACGATAGCAGAGGTGATCTAATGCGGACAACAGTGGCTCGAGGGACTCTAAATCTAGATGAAATCCCAGTTCTATATAGGCAAGACACTCCAGCCGAGCTAAGTCTAACAACCTATACTCATCCCCTTCTTTGAGAAGTGTGACTTGGGGAAATTCGACAGTGATACCCGTTATATCAATGGGAACAGGCTGAGAACCCGGACTAAAATACAGCACGGGTTGGTTAGCAACGGCTAGCTGTTGTCGAATCCAAGTGGTTTTTCCGGCTCCCGGTAAACCAGCGACAGCAATAATCATTGAGGAACATTGTGGGAATGATTATCATTATAATAACTCAAACGGGTTCCCCTTAGAAAAGGAACGTCGCTCGGAGCGTACCAATCACTACATCCGGATTTCGCGCAGATTGGTTAGGCGCCGTCAACCAAATTACACCAGGAGTCAGATAAATATGATCGGTCAGCTTATACCGATAGAATCCCTCAATATGCCAAGGAATCGCATTATCTGGAATCAGGTCAGTAAAATCTTCTCCTAAATCAGAACCCAAGAACCAATTTCCTCCAGTCTGGAACGGTGTTGGAACTTCTGCTCTAGTCGCATAAGGAGAAGCGCCGATAACCAAACCACCGAGATTTCCTTCCCCTCCTAAGTCGGGAAATGCCAGAGCGATGCCATAGGTCAGAATATCAGCGCTACTGCCTTCATAATCTACATCGACGAAGCTTCCCCCTTGAAAAATGCTGGCGCTGTCCGAATTACTATTGACGCGACTGTAGGCAAACCAGCCATTGATGGCAAACTGGGGACTCACTTGCCACAACGCACCAACACCATAGGAATCAACCGATACCTCTTGAGCCGGAATAATCGGAAAATTGCTCAAGACTGTTCCTTGATCCGACAAAAAGATGGGTGTACTGCTAAATGGTCCCCCCGCAGGATGATAGCTGTGGTTATAGGTCAAACCAAAGGAAAAAGTATCGCTGGGTTTGACCGTTAATTGTGCCAAAGCCGAATATCGACCGCCAAATAAACCCCCAGCGAGAGGATTCGTCGAACGGGCGGAACTGGGTTCATTGGCGTATGTGGCGATATAACCCGCACTCAGACTAATGGCATCACTCAACTGGTAAGTGAATCCTAGACCGGCTCCTGACTCAAAATTATAAATGCCACTGCGTTGTCCAAAAACCGACAGAGAACCTGTACCCCCATTGTCGTCATCCCAAGAACTAAACGTGGTGGGAATGTAGTCGTGATGTTCGCCGCC
>CAKZMA010001540.1 GCA_937127375.1 uncultured Coleofasciculus sp.
ACTTCATGCTCTAATACCCCTTTGAGGGAAATCAGCTTTAAACTATTTTCCGCTAAGGTTTGAGCGATCGCATCTGCTGCCTTTAAGTAACCAATTGCCCCTAAATCGGCTAGTACAGCCCGTCGTAATTGTAACTTTTCCCCTTTTAAAGCTTGCACTAAGCGATCGCCATAGGCGGGATTCTGGGTTAACTGATACATGGCTCGTGTGGCGGCGTACTGTATCCGTTCTTGATTATGCTCTAGGAAGGGTTCGATTAATGCGATCGCGTCTTTTGCTCCTAAGCTACCTAACGCCTCTATGACTGCATTATAAGGTTGCGCCAAGTGGGGTGATCCGGGTACAGGTGATCCCGCCTCTATCCCACCCTCTAATAACTCCATTAACTGAGGAATACAAACGGGATCACCTAACATTCCTAACGACTGCGCGGCGGCTTCTCGTACATAAAAATCGGAGCAGTCTAGACAGTTTATCAGTGGCACAACCGCTTTGCGATCGCCTAGCTTCCCCAGCGCCCGCGCTGCGTTGCGTTTCAAGGGATATCCGCCCACCTCGGTACGATCTGCCTCTTCCTCTAACGCCACAATCAAGGCGTCGATTACGGCGGCGTCTCGAATCCGAAATTTTCCCAGCCACCACGCCGCATAATAGCAAAGACTTAAATCATCCCTTTGCTTGAGGTTCGTCAGTGCTTGTTCTATTGTTAAAGACTCGCCACCACTCGATTGTTCAGTTACAAATGTCATTTGTCTTATGTCATTTGTCTTATGTCCTTCACTCGTCTGGGCGGGTTTAGTTATATCTGGGTTCAGTAAGAAACGATAGTAGTAAAACCCGCCCCTACAAACTCAAAATTCAAAACTGTTTCTCCTTAGCTGGTAATCGGTAACAGATAATTAGCATAGTATTTCCCCTTACCCCTTACCGTTTACCAGCCTTCAGTTTAATCCGCCAACTAACTATCAGAATTCACGGGATGAATATTGACAATTGTCCCTCCCATGCGGGTAATGCGGCGCATTTCTTCATTCATGCGATTGTAAGGCACTTTAATGAAGACACTGCCGCTTTTGCGAAAGGGGTATTCGTTTTTGTCATTGGTTTCATTTTGACGCAAACCCGTGACTTCATAGGTAAAGAAACGGTTCCCCGATGGGCTGTTAGGTGCACTGCTTGCTGCTACTTGACCTAGCATAGTAATCAATTCTCCTTTTGAGTATTTGTAACTATTTTAATTATCAATCATTCAAGTTTCTGATTTAGACCGATAAACAGCTATTTTTATCCGGCTTAATTCTCAACTTGTCTGCTCACTCAACATACCAATGGGACTAGAGTCTCAAGAGTTAGGAGATTAGAAATAATATAACGATTTCCGCTATTTTCTCTCTAGTCCTAATCTCTCCAGTCCCCAGTCCCATCTGCTCCGTTCAGATCGGTTCAATCTCCCTCTTTCTAGAGGACGTCAACGTCTGCCTTCTTGGACTAAGCTGGTGTAATACTAGCCACTTTACCCCCTAGACGGTTAATCTGTTGGAGTTTGTTGGATAGTTCTTCATAAGGAACTAAGAAGGCTTTGCTGCTGCGACGAACTTTAGGATATCTGGGATTAATAATCCCCGCTACTTCGACACGATAAACTTTGCCTTGTGTGCCATAAGGGACAGGACCTCCCAATGCCTTACTAGGGGTTTCACCCTTCGCAGACTGGCGATATGCCCAGCCCTCATTCGCACCGGATGGTCCAACCACGGCTGAAGCAAAATTCTGTGCTAAATCAGTCGCCAGACGCGACTCACTTCCTGCCAACTGAGCGCGATCGCTATTGGCATAACCGCGATACAGTTGGAACATGCGGGTAAACCCGACGGTTTTCTGACCCCGTTGGGTCTCAAAACCGCGATAATACGGGACGATATAATCACCGAAGTTCTCTTGATACTCTTCACTATCAATGTAAGAGTCAATATCGGCGTCGTACCCTTGGGTTTCGTACAAATCTAGGTGGTAAATTACCTCAGACTCATCGTAAGGTGCGCGACCTAATAGGTGCTTGTAATTGAGTTCAATTACACGGGTTTGAAAATTGCCGTAGAAAAACTTGGTTTTATAAAGTTCTGATTTGGCAACACAACGCACAAATTCGCGCACGTTAATATACCCATTCCGCAGCAGTGACTCGGCACTGGTTAAGCGTTCAGACGCCATCAAATAGTCATTACCCAACAGTTGACGGTAGACGGCACGAATCACCGCTTGGATATCATATTCAACCCAATCAGGGCGCAATTCTACCGGAGTTGGATTACTATACGCTTCTGTCCCTAGTCGGGACGCTGCTGTTGTAATAGCCACTTAAATTTCTCCTGATTAAACGCCAATGTTGAAATCGTGAAGTACCCCAACTTGCTTCGCTCTTATTTGGCTTCCAACCTTTTAAAAACAAGGACGGTCTTATTCGTCTTTGGGATTTCCCGCTTCATCCGCCGACGCCTCCAAAGGTTGCCCTCTATTGGTCTTACTCCGCGTCCACAGGCAGCTGCCCGTCTTCCACAGGACCCGATATTTTGTTAGTCCGCTTGGATGACAGCGGTTTATGGTTGTACAGACGCGCTAGTTTGGTCTGTACTATCTTTAAGCGGGTATTATTTTTGTCACCTTACCGCCCATCTTATTGATTTGTTGTAACTTTTGTGAAAGCTGCTCGTAAGGGACGTAATATTCCGTCTGACTGCGGCGGATTCGGGTCATGCGTCCGGGTTTGGGGATTTGAATCACCTGCACGATATAAATCTGCTCGCGAGTGCCGCCACGAGTACCCACGATCGCTTGTCCTTGCGAATCAGCGTAGATCGCAGACGAGGTATTCAGCGCCACTTCCCGCAACAGACGAGAACGATTCCCCGCCGGCTGAGTGCGATCGCTACTGCCTAATCCGCCAAATAGTTGGAAAATTCGGCTATACCCTACGGTTTTCTGATTGCGTTGGGTTTCAAATCCAATCGGATAGGGAACAATGGACTCGCCAAAGTTCTCTTGATACTCCATTGAGTCCAGGTAGGAGTTTATCTCTGCCTCATACCCCTGTTGATTGTACAAGTCAGTATGATACGCAATCTCTGACTGGTCGTAGGGCGCTCGTCCCAAAAAGTGCTTATAATTCAGTTCGATAAATCGCACTTGTGGGGTGGAGTAGAAAAACTTCTCCCGGTATAGTTCCGATTGACCCAGGGTTCTAATAAAATCGCGAACACTGATTTGACCATAACGCAGCAGTGATTCCGCACTGGTTAACCGCTCAAACTCCATCAAGTTATCGTTACCGAAGACTTGTAGATAAGCGGCTCGGATCACCAATTGCAAATCATCTTCCGTCCAATTTTGACGCAGCTCCACTTTTGGAGACTCCGCAAATGCAGCAATTCCTAACCGCCTTGCTGCCGTTAAACTTGTCATCTCAACCCTCCCTGAAAATGAATAAAACGATACCCGGAAACGCCAACAATTGCTAACCCTTTTTGCTAACAACTGCTTGCCTTTCCGGGCAAGGCGATCAATCTAGCTCAGGGCGTTGATCGCATAGTCAAGATAGGAATTGGCTTCAACGGCAGGATCGCCAGACAAGCCATGGTTACCTTTGATGTACTTGAGGGCTTCAATGTACCAGCTAGGAGACAGTTCAAATGTGCTGTTGATTTCATCAATCCCAGCAATCAGGTACTCATCCATCGGGCCGGTACCGCCTGCGACTAAGCAGTAGGTTACCATCCGCAGGTAGTAACCAATGTCACGAGAACACTTGGCTTTCCCTACAGGAGTAGAAGCATAGTTCGGTCCCTGCATCTGAGTGGTGTAGGGGAACTTTTGGTACACCGCGTTAGCTGCACCGTCGATCAAGTTTGTCGCTTTGTCAGTTAACGCTCTAGCTGCTTGTAAGCTGGCTTGAGCTTGCTTAAACCGACCAAAGGCAATTTGGATTTCGGTGCTGCTTAAGAAACGTCCTTGTGAATCGGCAGCGGCGACTGCTTCTGTCAATGGCGTCTTCATCGTCGAGATATCTCCTTAATCTTTTGCTTACTTTTTCAAACGTGTTGATGAAGTTTAAACTTCAACAGGCAATCTTTTTTTACCTTGTTTTAGGCAACCGCGTTGGCAGCCATGTCAAAGTAGCTACCGATTTCGGACATTAAAGCGCTGCAATCACCAGGAGTGATATTGTTACGGTCATTCGCAAGTGCGATCGCGGCATCCTTCATTTTTTGCACGCCAGCAGCAACAGACGCTCCGGGTACACCCAGCGCTACATAAGTTTCACGCAAACCGTTTAGGCAGCGATCGTTCAGTACACTGGAATCTCCGGCAAAAATTGCGTAGGTAACATAGCGCAGGATGATTTCCATATCCCGCAAGCAAGCCGCCATCCGACGACTGGTGTAGGCGTTACCACCAGGAGCAATTAACTGAGGCTGTTCAGCAAACAAAGCACGAGCCGCATCAGCAACGATTTTAGACGAGTTGCTGGTGATCCGGTTAACCGAATCCATCCGCTTGTTGCTTTCAGCAACCATTGCATTCAAAGCATCTATCTGAGAGCCGGTCAGCATTTCGCCTCGCGTATCAGCTTGGCTTACCACCTTGGTGAATGCATCAAACATGAACTCAAATCCTCCTTTGCTTGGTTGAGTCTAGGGTTTAATTCTAGACAGGTTAGGTCGAGACAGTGAAACCTTAACACCTGATCGGGTCTGTTCTCACGAATACCAATCACGTTCCCAGAAGGAAAACGTAAACGGAGCGTCAAGAAACCTGAGAAGATTTCCGGCTGATTATGAGAACCCCCCAAATAACGGTTATTTGGCGTTTTGGTTAACATTTACCTGTCATCTTTACCCTTCAGGTTACTTTTATACAATGATGTTGAGTTTTTATTTGTTACAAATTGTTAAGTTTTTAATCCTTGGCGGATCAAACTCGCCAATCCTGAGGATGTCCAAACTGCTCAAGCTACCATTGCCAGAGGGTTACAGATTTCCGGATTACGCGACAACCTCATTTTCCAGTTCTGTCTAGGGGCGGAGATCTTGATCCCCCTCTTCATCGCCTTTATGAGAAATTTGGTAATAATTACTTAAGCAAATATACTTACTAAAGATTATTGTCTGATTTTTTTGTAGTTACAAAGCAATTTAGTGTTAACACCTTAAACCCACGATATTCCCCTACCCCTTAACACCCTTATCCATTAAGAAACATTACGTTGAATGAGATGATGTGCCAGACGGGAATAGAAGGCTCAAAGCGTTGGTAAATCAAAGATTGCCCGTAAATTTTCGGCATCGTAGTCTTAACAAAAGTAAACTTAAAATCGCTGATTAGTTTACAAAATGTAAATTTTTTAATCAAAGGAACCATCCTTAACCCTTTCTATGAGAAGGTTTGAGCAAAATCATGTACAATGACATGCAACTTAATATTTTTTAACGCTTAAAAATATTCAGCCTATTGTATAAAGAAACCTAGATCAATGATTCAAACAACGTTTAGCTAGGAGATCTTAATTAAGATGCTTGATGCGTTTTCCAAAGTCGTGGAGCAAGCCGATAAAAGTGGTGCCTATCTGAGTGGCGATCAAATCAACGCCCTTTCAGCGATGGTGTCGGAAAGCAATAAGCGTTTAGATACGGTTAACCGTCTCACCAGTAACGCTTCCATGATCGTCGCTAATGCGTACCGAGAATTAGTAGCTGAACGTCCCCAAGTGTTCGCTCCCGGTGGTCCTTGTGACCATCATCGTAACCATGCCGCTTGTATCCGGGACATGGGCTTTATTCTCCGTTATGTCGCCTACTCGATGGTGGCAGGAGATGCCAGTGTGATGAATGACCGTTGTCTCAATGGTCTGCGGGAAACCTACCAAGCGCTAGGAACACCAGGAGATGCCGTAGCATCCGGGATTGGCAAGATGAAAGATGCCGCGATCGCCATTGCCAACGACCCCAGTGGCATTACCCAAGGAGATTGCAGCGCTCTGATGTCTGAATTAGCGAGCTATTTTGATACAGCAGCAGCCGCCGTTGCTTAAGGTCGAGTTTAAACGGCTTTTTGACAATTAAATCTGACAACTTAACTAAGTCAATCATTTAGGAGAACAACAATACTGATGAAAACCCCAATTACTGAAGCGATTGCTGCCGCTGACGTGCGCGGTTCTTATCCGACTAATACTGAAATGCAAGCCATTTTTGGTCGTTTCAGTCGGGCGAAGGCGGGTCTGGATGCTGCCAAAGCGTTTACTGATAATGGTCAGGGATGGTCTGAAGCTGCTGCTAATCATGTTTATCAGAAATTCCCCTACACCACTCAAATGGAAGGACCTCAATATGCCTCGACTCCAGAAGGCAAGTCCAAGTGTGTGCGGGATATTAACAACTACTTGCGCGTCATCAGCTACTGCTGCGTAGTCGGTGGAACGGGTCCACTGGATGAATATGTGATTGCTGGCGTTAAAGAATTCAACGCGGCTCTCGGTTTGTCGTCCAGTTGGTACGTGGCGGCACTAGAATTTGTCCGTGACAATCATGGTCTATCGGGAGATGTTGCTGGAGAAGCGAACATTTACCTCAACTATGCCATCAATGCTTTGAGCTAGAAATGATTGAGGCTACCTGGGAAGTCATGCATTCAGTAGAGATGTTTGAGAACAGATCTACACAAACCACAAGCGGGTTTGTAATAGTAGGCTCTCCTTGAGTTCCCTTGTACTAGCCTGTATCGGGTCTGGAGGATAGGCGATAAGCAGTTATTGTCTATCAATCAGACCCGAATCTTGTTTATAGTAGAAGGCGGCAAGGTAGAAGGCTGGTGGGTTTCGACTTCGCTCAACCCACCCTACGGTATATCAAAGGTTTTAGCGCTCCCTAAATGCCCGCTTTTGAGTGCCATTCGATTTAAAATATATATAAATAAAAAGCGATTTAGATCTCAAAATTTTTGTATATAATGACTACCGCTTCTCCTCCCCAACCCATAAGTTCGGCAGAAACTGCGATCGCAGCCTTAAACGGAGACGATAATCAGTTACGCTACTATGCCGCGTGGTGGCTGGGTAAGAATAAAGTACAGGACTCGTGGACGGTGCTATGTGAAGCCCTCCAAGATGAAGCCTATCGCACCCAAGCAGGTGGATATCCCTTGCGGCGTCAGGCGGCGCGAGCATTGGGCGAGTTAAAAAATCCCCAAGCTGTATCGGCGTTAATTGCTGCCTTAGATTGTCCGGATCTGAGCCTCCGAGAGGCAACGATTCAGGCTTTAGCCGCGATTGGCGATCGCATAGCTGTCTCCCCCTTGCTGAATCTGCTAAACGCTCAAGCAGAGCAACCCTATGAAGCCTTGATTGAAGCGTTAGGAACATTAGAAGTTTGGCAAGCCCGTCCCCAGATTGAACCCTTTTTAACCCATCCGTCGGAACGGGTTCAATGTGCGGCGGCTCGGTATTTATATCTATTGACAAAAGAGCCGCAATATATTGAGCGGATTATCCAGAATTTGGATCATCCGAATATGTATTTGCGCTGGGCGGCGATGTTTGACCTGGGCGCGATCGGTCATTTAGCCGCAGCGCAGGCGATCATTGAGGCGAAGGTGCCGAATAGTTTAAAGCTGCTGAATATCAAGCGAATGTTAGAAGCCATCTTAGAAAGTGATCCAGAAGCCGAATCAAACCAGCCAGATAAATGCCAGTTTCTGATGGACACCATTGATCAGTTATTAATTCAGCTATAGCAGGGGAGCTGGGGAAGCAGAGGGAGCTGGGGAAGCTGGGGAAGCAGAGGGAGC
>CAKZMA010001541.1 GCA_937127375.1 uncultured Coleofasciculus sp.
AATGACCAATGACCAATGACCAATGACCAATTAACCCTCCACCTGATCCCGACGCACTCGGTAGTAAATCGCCTTCACATTAGGACCAAAGACAATCTCCTCTTCATTTTGCAATTCATAGCTTTGGTGCTTTTGACCATTAATTAACAAGCCATTAGAACTTAACTTCCCTTTGAGATTGCCATCAACAATGCGATAGGCATCATGGCCATCCTCACCCTCTACTCGCATTAACGTGGCGTGGTGACGGGAGACAAACTGTGAGAACAGCCGAATATCACAATCATGTTCTCTGCCAATGGAATAGAGTTCACGGTCTAGGACAAACCGATGTCGTCCTCGGTCATCTTGAACAATGAGAACATGTCCCTCCGGAAAATCAGACGTATCAGAACTTACCGCATCAGTAGATGACTGATCCGATGAGGGTGAAGACTCTGGAGTTGGTTCTATGGGCAACATCTCACTTATGCTCAAGCACTACAGGTAATGGTAGCGACAGGAGTCGCCGACTGAAACAACTTGATCCTAATAGCCAACATCTCGGCAAGCACGATACAGGTCTGTCCAGTCTTTGCGTTCTTTGACCACAGTTTCAAGATACTCGTTCCACACTAACGTATCTTGGATCGGATCTTTCACCACAGCACCCACCAGTCCCGAAGCAATATCCTTAGCGCTGAGGTGTCCATCGCCAAAATGGGCGGCTAGGGCTAACCCACTATTCACCACCGAAATTGCCTCGGCTGTACTCAGGGTACTACTGGGAGATTTTAGTTTAGTTTTACCATCGTCGCTGATACCGCTACGCAGTTCTCGGAAAATTGTCACCACCCGTCGGACTTCAGTTAAAGCAGGGGCTTGCACCGGGAGTTCTAAAGCACGTCCTAAGCTTTCGACTCGTTGTTGAACGATCTCAACTTCCTCATCAATGGTTTTCGGTAACGGCAAAACAACGGTATTAAAACGGCGTTTCAGGGCGCTAGACAAGTCATTGACACCCTTGTCGCGATTATTCGCTGTGGCGATAATATTAAAGCCTTTAATCGCTTGCACCTCATCCCCCAATTCAGGAATTGGTAGCATCTTTTCCGAGAGAATCGTAATCAGCGTATCTTGGACATCTGCCGGAATCCGAGTTAACTCTTCCACCCGGGCAATTTTACCCTCCCGCATCGCCACCATCAGCGGACTCGCCACTAACGCTTCCATCGAAGGACCTTGGGCGAGTAATCGGGCATAGTTCCACCCATAGCGAATGGATTCTTCACTGGTTCCGGCTGTACCTTGAATCAGTAAGGTTGAATCCCCAGAAACAGCGGCGGCTAAATGTTCTGATACCCATGACTTGGCGGTTCCCGGAACCCCCATCAGCAGTAATGATCGGTCTGTGGTGAGGGTAGCAACAGCTATTTCGATCAGTCTGCGATCGCCAATATACTTGGGCGATACCACAAACCCGTTCTCCAGTGTACCTCCCAATAGATATGTTGTGACTGCCCAGGGGGATAAATTCCAGTTCGGCGGGCGCTGGCGTTGATCTGCTTTTGCCAATTCCGCCAACTCTTCAGCAAACTGTTGTTCCGCATGTTCACGCAATAAAAAGTTTTGAGGGTTTAGCTTTGAACGATTCACCGTTGTTTGTCCTGAAAAAGACTCTTCCGTACCTGCTATATTAAACTAACTTTATCTCAATTCGTTAGATTTAGTCCTTCTGTAGAGACACCAGTCAGTCAGTCGGCAGGTACAATAAAAGTTAACAGTGGAGTCGTCATTCGTCCTTTGTCATACTCGCTCCCTTGAGAAGCAAGCTACGTCCTTTGTAAGGGTTTGAGGACTATTTACAAAACTTAGTACAGCCTACGTTTACGTCCAGGTACTTAGAAATAGTTTAAATCAGGAATAAATCATGACTAAGAGTAAATTTATTAGTCCAAAGATAGATTATGCCTTCAAAAAAATATTTGGTTCAGACCAAAGTGAAGACATTCTGATCAGCTTCTTAAATGCAATCGTCTACAATGGAGAGAATGTCATTTCTAGTTTAACCATTGTTAACCCTTACAACCCTGGTCAGGTTGAAACCTTAAAAGATAGTTACTTGGATATCAGGGCTGTTCTAAATAATGGAGAAATTGTCCTCATTGAAATCCAGGTCGCCCGGATAGCCGCTTTTCATAAGCGAGGGATTTACAATCTCTGCAAAGCTTATGCTAATCAGTTGACATCAAAAGACTATTACCTGGAGATTACGCCAGTTATTGCCGTAACAATCACTGATTTTATTCTATTCAAAGAAAGCCACAAATGTATTCATCATTTTGTGTTCAAAGATCAAGAAAGCTCATCTGAATATCCTGAACATGAATTGCAGCTAATTTTTGTAGAATTACCGAGATTTGTGAAAAAATTGCCAGAGTTACAGACCTTGGCAGAGAAATGGATTTATTTTATGACGCAAGCTCAAGACTTAGAAGAAATCCCAGAAAGTTTGGCAGAAGTTAGGGCAATAGAAAAAGCGTTAACGATAGCCAATCAAGCGAACCTGACACCAGCAGAAGCTGAGGAAGTCAGTCGTAGAGCCATGCAGTTGCGAGATGAGATAGGACGCATCAAATATGCTACCGAAGAAG